>JBBSPT010000243.1:0-4820 GCA_038258515.1 Chitinophagales bacterium
AAAGACGCAAAAGGTTGCCTTTGTGGAAAAGGAAAGTGGTGACGATAAGATAAAAATGTGAAGCTCAAATGATCGGTTGTTAAGATAATGTCAATGCGCAAGTCCGCATTAAACCACGGTTTCGATTATTATTCTTATATAATGTGACGGGAAACCGGAAAAATAATTTACTTACTAAAAATAATCACCATGAAAAATTTTATACTCTCAATTGTGACAATTTCAGTTTTTGCATCTTGTAATAGTTCGGCTCCACAAGATGAGAATCGCGAAATTCGGTTGCTTGCTGATACAACTTCTTATCAAACTAATTTTTACGCGGATACGAGTGCTGCTATTGCGCCTGCTCCTGTGCCAGCCGCGGCAGTGAAGGCTGCGCCGAGGATAGTGACAGTGAGAGAACGCATAATTTATAAACAAGCTCCTGCAACACCCGTTTATCAACCTCCTGCAACAACTCCCGCCACCACTCCTGTTCCAACTACTTCTTTGCCATCGACAACAGACAATGGAGACAATACGGTGCAAACCGGCAGCGGTACGACAGATGATAATCAAACGGCTTCCACAGGTCAGGAAACTGAAAAGAAGAAAGGCTGGAGTTCAGCAAAGAAAGGAGCAGTAATTGGAGCCGGTGCAGGTGCCATTGGTGGCGCAATCATTTCAAAGAAGAAGGGTCTTGGTGCGGTCGTCGGCGCAGCAGTAGGAGCTGCAGGTGGATACATCATCGGCAAAGACATTGATAAAAGGAAATCTGACAATTAAATTATTATTCCGCATCCATAATTTCTAAGAAGCCCGGTAATGATTCCGGGCTTTTCCTTTTTGTTATTCGTCAATGCGAGGAAAGTTGCCATCCTGTGATATACAAAACCGCATCATCTTTGAAGTCAGTTCTAACTGCCTTGCCAACTTTTTTTTCAACTTTTTTGAAATTTATTTCAAACCTTCTAATTTTCCGGGATGAACGACTGCTTGTTACAACGGCTCTATGATGAGAAACTCATAGATGAAATAGAATTCAAAAAAATACAACTAAACAAAAAAGAAGTTTCCGTCCATTGGGAATTGCGAACGATTTTGTATCTCGGAATTGTATTATTTACCACATCTGTTGGAATTCTTATTTATAAAAATATTGATACGATTGGCCATGACGTTTTGGTTGGCATTATTGGCTTGTTGTGCTGTGCCTGTTTTTGGTATTGTTTTAAAAGGAAAAACCCGTACAGAAATGAGAAAGTTTCCTCACCGAATGTCTGGATCGATTACGTTTTATTATCCGGTTGTATTCTCCTCCTGACCCTAGTAGCATATTTGCAATTGGAGTACAATGTTTTTGAGGACCGTTGGGGAATGGCAACATTTATTCCAATGATCTTATTGTTTTTGGCAGCCTATTATTTTGATCATCTTGGCGTTTTAAGCCTTGCAATTGTAACTCTTGGCACATGGATAGGAATCAGTGTAACCCCACTGAAGTTTATTAAAGAAAATGATTTTGGAAGCGATCGTCTTATTTATTCAGCAATTATTTTTGGTTATTTTTTAATTGCGGTCGCCTACTTGTCTATAGTTAGAAAAGAGAAAGTGCATTTCAGTTTTACCTACAAAAACTTTGGCGTGCATATTTTAATGATCGGGCTGTTGGCAGCAATGTTCAGTTACGATGGTATCTATATGCTTTGGTTTTTACTCCTTGCTATATCCTGTTATTTACTTTATAGAAAAGCCCTTGCAGAGCGATCATTTTATTTTTTAGTAGTCACTATACTTTATGCCTATGCAGCCCTGAGTTATGTAATGATCCGATTGCTTAGCGGTTCATATGGTGAGTATATCTACACACTCTTGTTGTATTTTATTTTTTCAGGTGTTTCGCTAATATGGATTTTTATGCATTACAATAAAAAATTGAAAAATGGGAGCTTATAAAAAGGAGGATCTATTTAATAGACAAGTACAGGAAGAATCTTTGGACGAGTATCGTAAAGGCAATTTAAGCAAAGAAAGCTACAGCAGAATACTTCTTTCTTATCCGGATAAATTGTACACACCTGATTTTTTTATAAGGATCGCACTCGGCCTCTTAACCTTTGTGGCCTTGTTATTTTGTTCCGGGTTATTCGGACTACTATTGGCAACCGGCGGCATAGCTAGTGCTATTTTTTACTGTTTCCTGATGGGAATCGCTTTCTATTTCGTCCTGGAAATGTTCATAAAGAAGAAGCGTTTTTTTAATGCAGGAGTTGACAATGTGTTGATGGTGGTCATCATTGGTTTTATTCTGAGCGCCTTTCTTATCAATGATTTCGATGAAAGCTTCATTTTGCTATCGGGCTTGGTTACCATCCTTGCATGTTATATGGCCGTTCGGTTTGCGGATGCATTCATGGCATCCATTTCATACCTCGCTCTTTTTGTTTTTGTATTCTTGTTTTATATAAAGCTGGGCTCGCTTGCAAAAGCCACTGCACCATTTTTCATGTTGATTTTTTCCGCGGTTATTTTTTCGATAATGAAGTACTTATTAAGAAAGGAGAAACTAAGCATTTTTAGTTTTTGTATCCAGTCAGTTATGTTCCTCTCTATTGTTACTTTCTATCTTTCTGTAAACTATTTTGTAGTCAGGAAAGGCACCGAGGAAATGTTTGGGTTAGCAGAAAATGCATCGGTTCCATTTGCCTGGTTTTTTTGGATCGCAACTTTTTTAATACCCGTCGCATATTTGTTCTATGGAATTCGCAGGAAAGATTTTCTTTTTATTCGAACGGGACTTCTATTAATAGCTGCGGCCGTGTTTACGATACGTTATTATTTTCACCTGTTGCCAATTGAAATTGCAATGCTAATTGCAGGCATCATGTTAATTGCTGTTTTTTATTTTTTAATGAAGCTGCTGAAAACACCCCGGGCAGGTTACACTTTTGAGCCTGGCTACGTACGCAGCAAGAAATTGCTTAATGTGGAAGCATTGATCATTGCGCAGACTTTTGGAGGTGCCGCAAAAGCCCAAGACAACAATCTCTATGGAGGTGGAAGCGGGGGAGGAGGAGGTGCCAGTGCAGATTTTTAGATTTTCGCCAATTGCCATTTTATTTAATTTTGAGAAAAGGAATTTCCTTTAATTCTGAAAGAGAAATTGCCGAAGAACTTTTCTTTCCGAAATAAGATTGTCATTTTTTCGTTTAGAAAAAAATTAAATCAATAAACATCAATATGAAACCATCATTAATCTTAATCGCCGGTATTTTTACTCTCAGCGCCTGCAACAGCACGCCTGATAGCAATTCAGAAATTAAAAGGGAAATAGTTGCAGATACATCGTCACAATATAATAGTTCAACTTTCACTGACACTGCCACTCTTGCACCCGAAATGACTTCTCCCGCAATAGAAGCAAAAGCAAAGGAGAGGAAACCTGTAGAAAAAAGCGTGGCAAAACCTGCTCCTGTAAAAAGCACAGAGGCGCCGGTAATTACTGAACCCGTTGTTACACCGGCCACTACCACAGAACCCACCGCGGCAGTGCCGGAACCTGAAGCAGCACCTGAGGAAAAAAAGGGCTGGAGCAATTCGGCAAAAGGAGCTGTAATCGGGGCTGGAGCTGGTGCAGTTGGCGGTGCGATTATCAGTAAGAAGAAAGGAAAGGGAGCGATCATTGGCGGTGTGCTCGGAGCAGCAGGAGGATATATAATTGGAAAGCACAAAGACAAAAAAGATACAATCAAATAACGACCACATCTTCAAATAAAAGCAAAAGCTCCGGGCATGCCCGGAGCTTTTGTTATTACGTTGTGCGGCTATTATTTTTTTGCTCTGCGATATTGCAGCGGCCATTCTACTTCCGCTCCCAACTCTTTTGCGGCATGCAATGGAAAATACGGTTCGCGCAAAAACTGCCGGGCCATCAGCACAAGGTCCGCTTGCTTCTTCTTAAGAATTTCTTCCGCCTGCACGGCTGTGGTGATGAGTCCCACAGTCCCTGTGGCAATGTCCGCTTCCTTTTTTATTTTCTCTGAAAATGAAACCTGGTAGAGCGGGCCAACATTTATTTTTTGTTCGTGAGAAACTCCGCCTGAAGAGCAATCTATGAGATCAATGCCTTTCGTTTTTAATACTCTTGCAAGAGAAACCGAATCCTCTATCGTCCATCCGCCATTTACCCAGTCGGTTGCCGATATGCGAACAAAAAGAGGAGCGGTAGCAGGTAATTTTTTCTTCATTGCCTCGGTTATCTCAAGCAGCAGTCTTATCCTGTTGTCAAAGCTACCTCCATATTCGTCGGTTCGCTTATTACTTAAAGGAGATAAAAATTCGTTGATGAGGTAGCCATGTGCCGCATGGATTTCAAACACCTTAAAGCCTGCTTCTACAGCACGTTCCGTTGCCGAAGAAAAATATTTCACCACTTTTTCGATATTGTATTTATCCATTTCTTTTGGTAAAAGGTCGCCTTCCTTATAGGGAATTGCACTTGGCGCTAAAGTCTCCCATCCTCCTTCATGTTCACTTAGAGGCTCGTTTCCCTTCCATGGACTTGAATGGCTGGCTTTGCGTCCCGCATGGGCGAGCTGAATGCCCGGCACAGATCCATGACTACTAATAAAAGCAGTAATCCGTTTCAGAAAGGTGATGTGCTCATCTTTCCAAATACCAAGATCGTCCGGAGTGATTCTTCCCTCTGGCGAAACAGCCGTAGCCTCGGTAAATACAAGCCCGGCACCGCCTACGGCGCGGCTCCCAAGATGCACAAGATGCCAATCATTGGCAAATCCGTCACTACTGGAATATTCACACATGGGTGAAACGACGAGGCG
>JBBSPT010000244.1:0-4816 GCA_038258515.1 Chitinophagales bacterium
AAATGAATATTGAAGTGAGGATTTTTAAATGCTTTTTCATTGTTTAGTGTTTAAAGTTACTAATGCGAATTCCTGTTTTTCTTAGATTTAAGCACCTATTACCAAAATCAATGCCTGAATTAAACGATCGTGAAAAATTCGTTGAAACGTATGTTGCCGTTGAGTTCTAAAATTTGTAATTTTGGATAATTTTATGATTATGGAAGTGAATCCTTACAAAAAAGAAGTCGCGGAAACTGAATTGTTACTGGACCAGGATAATGGCTGCCAGTTAATTGTTTGGAACGATGATGTTACAACATTTGATTGGGTGATCACCACACTTGTTGAAGTTTGCAACCACACCCAGGAGCAGGCCGAGCAATGTGCAATGCTCATTCACACAAAAGGAAAGTATGCGGTTAAAGAAGGTTCGTACGAATTTCTGAAGCCAATGCGTGACACTATTTCGGACCGCGGAATTGGAGCAACTGTTGAGCAACTTTCAGAACGCTGATTTCCATAATTTCTCCGCAAGTTCCCTCATTCATTAAAAAGATTTTTGATGGCGTTTTTTATAAGCGAGGAACAATCCGGATTTCCGCCAGTATCGCTCGCTGATCCTGACGGGCTATTGGCTATAGGTGGCAGCCTCACTTTCGATCGCCTTAAAACCGCCTATCGCCAGGGCATTTTTCCATGGTACAATGAAGGTGAACCGGTCTGCTGGTATTGCCCTGATCCACGATTCGTTTTGCTCCCGGAAAGAATCAGCGTAAGCCATACGATGAAAAGACTTTTAAAAAAAGAGGCATTTGAATTCACAGTCGACACAGCTTTTGCTGAGGTGGTTAAACGTTGCCGACATACAAAAAGGAAAGACAAGGCCGGAAGCTGGATAACTGATGAAATTGAAAACGCGTACAACGTGCTACACCAAAAGGACCTGGCACACAGCAGTGAAGTTTGGAAAGATGGAAGACTGGTGGGTGGCCTTTATGGCGTGCAAATGGGCAACGTGTTTTTCGGTGAAAGTATGTTTTCGCTGGAAAGTAATGCGAGCAAATTTGCCTTTATAAAACATGTTGAACGAATGAAAACAGAAGGCGTATTGTTAATCGATTGCCAGGTGTACACTCCCCATCTTGAGAGCCTTGGCGCTGAATTTATTCCGAGAAAATCCTTTGTAAATCTTCTTGAAAAACTAATTGATTAACGAAACCATTTTTTGAGGATACCTGGTGATGTGCTGAAAAACCAGATGCCGGATATAGTCATTCTCAGGCTGCGGCGACAAATATGATTTTAGCTCACCGGTAGAAGTTATTGAAATATTTAGGGGCAAATAACCCATTCCGAAAAATCTGCCTTTTTCTATAAGGATACAACTTTGCTCTTCACGATTTAGTCCTGCATCCACCAGGGCAAAACTTGGAAGTTCATCATTCAAATGCCTGATGCAATTTTGCACTCTTTCATTGTATTCGGTCGGAGTTTCCTTTTGCTCACAAGCTCCTTTGCATTTATTCTCCGGCAACATGCTACATGTGACACTTTCAGATTGTAAAAAGCATAACCTTGGACAAAGATCAAACTGAGAAATCAATTTCCGCAACAAGGTATGGCCTTCAGCGATCAGGGTAAAGGTGTAAAGTGATTGGATGTGCTTCTTCTTTTTTTCAATGCAAAGGCGCATGTATCCTTTCCTGTCTTCGAAAGTGTACAGGCCATATGCATGTTCAAATCTCTTCTGGCTCCTGTTCTGTTCCGGCCAGAGTTTTTTTATTTCAATACTCTCGAGAATAAATGCCATGAGTTCCGTCCCGGTCATTTTATAACTGATGTCATGGATCTTTCTGATAAATTCCTGCTTTTGCCGGTTTGCTTTGTTGTTTGAGAAATGACTGCTTACCCGCATCTTCAAACTTTTGGCTTTCCCGACATAAATAACCTTCCCCCTTTTATCATGGAAATAATAAACGCCCGGGGCATGCGGCAGTTTATTTACCACCGATGAAGAAACATTGGGTGGCAGGTATTGCTCCTTACTATTTGTCTTGAGCATTAGCGCTATGCACCCGTTAGTATCGCATTTCAATAAGTGATGAAAGAGTTTCAAAGTTGCCTCTGCATCGCCCGCTGCCCGGTGCCTGGAGGTGATCCCAATATTAAGGTGGCGGCATATTTTACCAAGACCATAACCCGGGAGCCCGGGCAATATCTGTCTTCCAAGCCTGATCGTACAAAGTTTTTTGCAATTAAGATCGTAGCCACAAAGGCTCAAATGATGTTTGATAAAAGAATAATCAAAATTTACATTATGAGCTACAAATACTCTATCACAAAGAAGCTCATAAAGAGAATCAGCAATGCTGCTAAAAGGTCTTTCAAATTCAACCATTTCATTGGTAATCCCCGTAAGCGTTTCCACATAAGGCGGAATCTTATAAACCGGGTTTAATAACGTGCTAAACTGTCGCAAAATCTTTTCACCGTCTGTTATAATTACAGCGATCTCAGTAATCCCGTTTGAAGCGGCGTAACCGCCAGTGGTCTCTATATCAACAATAGCATATTCCAAAAAAAAAATTTGAGGTGTAAACTTAAAACTTCTTAAGAAAATTGTAGCATCCGATTTAATTACATTTGTATCTTAAAATTTTTACAGCAGTTTATGGAGTTATCTAAGAATTATATTCCGGCTTCGGTTGAAGAGAAGTGGTACAAACATTGGCTGTCAAAAAATTATTTTTCAAGTGAACCAGACGGACGAACACCTTTTACGATCGTGATCCCGCCTCCAAATGTTACCGGTGTCTTGCATATGGGCCATACGCTTAACGAGACCGTGCAGGACATTCTCGTGAGAAAAGCGAGAATGAGCGGCTTCAATGCATGCTGGGTGCCTGGCAGCGATCATGCGTCTATCGCGACCGAAGCAAAGGTGGTGGAGATGCTTAAAAGAGAGAAAGGGATAGATAAAGATAGTTTGTCGAGAGAAGAATTTTTAAATTATGCTTTTGAATGGAAGGAGAAATATGGAAACATCATTTACAATCAAATTGCTAAGCTGGGTTGCAGTGTGGACTGGAAGAGAGCAACGTTCACAATGGACGATCACTATTATAAATCTGTAATAAAAGTTTTTGTTGATCTCTATAACCAGGGATTGATTTACCGGGGTGCGAGGATGATTAACTGGGATCCCGAAGCAAGGACTGCCCTGAGTGATGAGGAAGTAGATTATAAAGATGTTACCGGAAAACTCTATTTCATAAAATACAAAATAGAAAACACAGAAAAAACCCCGGGGTTAGAAGATCATATCGTGATTGCCACTCAAAGGCCGGAGACGATTATGGGCGATACCGCAGTCTGTGCTAACCCGACTGACAGCAGGTATAGCGGATTGAAAGGAAAAAAAGTATTCGTACCATTAATCAACCGCGCTGTGCCGGTGATATTTGATGACTATGTTGATAAAGAATTCGGAACGGGTATTTTAAAAATTACTCCGGCACATGACATCAATGATTACAACATTGGTTTAAAGTTCGACCTGCCGGTAATTGAAACGCTGAATGATGATGGAACACTTAGTAAGGCTGCCCAAATTCATGTCGGCGAAGACCGGTTCGAGGCCCGAAAGAAAATTGTTGAAGAGCTAAGGGAACAAGGACTGCTGGTAAAGGAAGAGGAATACACCACGAGACTTGGATATAGTCAACGGACCAACGCCGTCGCTGAGCCGAAGATCTCTACTCAATGGTTTTTAAAGATGAAAGAACTGGCGCCGCCTGCATTGGAGGCTGTTATGTCCGGCAACATAAAAATTCATCCGTCGGAGCGGTTTGATGCTACCTATAAATACTGGTTGGAGAATTTGAAAGATTGGTGCATCAGCCGTCAACTTTGGTGGGGTCAGCAGATTCCGGCATGGTACGATCGGGACGGTAATCTTTATGTTGCAGAAAATGAAGAAGAAGCCAATACTATTTTCAGAGAAAAATATTCAGCTTCCCGGGATGCAACATTTCGGCAACAAAAGCTTCGCCGGGATGAGGATGTTTTGGACACCTGGTTCTCGTCATGGCTGTGGCCGATAGAAGTGTTTAAAGGAATTTCACAACCCGGTAATAAAGACATTAACTATTACTATCCGGGATCTGTGTTGGTTACGGGGCAAGACATCATTTTCTTTTGGGTGGCACGAATGATTATGAGTGGAATGAAGTTTATGGGCGAAAAGCCATTTAGCGATGTCTATTTCACCGGAATGGTCAGGGATAAGCTTGGCAGAAAAATGAGTAAACAACTTGGAAACAGTCCCGATCTTTTACACCTGATTCATGAATATGGTGCGGATGCTGTTCGCTTTGGAATTATGATTTCTTCGCCGGCCGGAAACGATTTATTGTTTGACGAAGGCAGCCTGGAACAAGGAAAATTTTTTAACAACAAACTTTGGAATGCCCTGAAGCTAATAAAGATGTGGCACGGAAAGAGCGAGGAAGAAGCGCAGTCAGAAGATATAAAAAAAATAACGCAGGCTGCCGGGAGTGATCACAACACATTTGCAATTCAATGGTTTCAGAACAGGCTCAATGAAGTAAACCTTGAGGTGGACAACCTAATGAATGAATTCCGCCTGAGTGAAGCACTTAAAACGATTTACTCACTGATTTGGGATGACTTCTGCAGTTGGTATCTTGAATGGATTAAGCCTGAATTTGGAAAAGCAATTGATAAAAAAGTTTATCAGGCGTCGATAAAATTTTTCGAAGAAGTTCTTCAATTGCTGCATCCATTCATGCCTTTCATTACAGAAGAAATTTAT
>JBBSPT010000245.1:0-4808 GCA_038258515.1 Chitinophagales bacterium
TATGAATCTTTCGGAAAACCGTCACCCAATATGCAAAAGGTTTATCCAAAAATTTTATTCGGGAAGGCCACGGAGTATATTAATGATCAAAAACTAAACGAAGCGGATGATCTGCTCGCGAAAATAATCCGTGATCCGAATGCGGGAAAAGTCTTACCGTTTGCCTATTTCTGGAAAGGTGAAATTGCCTACAGACTTGGGCGTTATGATGAAGCGATCAGGGACATGAACTCTTATCTTGAAAGAGGGGGTTATCAAAATGAAGCAAACCCGAATGCAGCAAAATATGTGTTGGGATATTCATATCTGAAAACGGAGAATTATGCTCTTGCACTTGCAAATTTCAAAGAAGTCTCACCAACACTTGCAGCGAAGTCAACCACGATGATGCAGGATGCTTACCTGCGTGCTGCCGACAGTTATTTCATGCAGAAAAACTACAGCAACGCGAAGAGTATGTACCAGGCTGTGATTGACAGAGGGCTGCCGCAAAGCGATTATGCGCTTTACCAGATTGCCCTGATCAGCGGCATCAATAATCCTGCAGACAAGATCAAGACTTTCAACACGATTGTACAGCGCTATCCACAGAGTGATCTCATTTCCGAATCTTACATGCAGATCGCAAATACATATATGGCCCAGGAAAAATTTCGCGATGCAATTTCTTATCTGAATAAAGTACTCGGGATACCGGGCGCTTCAGCACAATATCCGAAAGTGTATCTCAAACTTGGCCTTTCAAATTATAATCTCAACGAAAACAATGAAGCGCTAAAATATTATCAACAGCTTATTAAAACCTATCCTCAGTCTGCCGAAGCTGATGAAGCGCTGGACAACATGAAAAACATTTATGTAGAGCTTGGCCGTCCCAATGACTATGTTGATTTCGTAAAAAATTCCGGTAAAGTAATCAGCGTATCAGAAGCAGATTCATTGACCTACGCTTCTGCAGAACTTAAGTTTAATAACAACGATTGCCCTGGAGCTATTAGCGGGTTTTCCGATTATTTATCAAGGTATCCAAAGGGAGCATATACGTTGGAAGCTAATTTTTTCAGAAGTGAATGTTATTTGAAGAATAAAGATTTTCAAAATTCAGTTAATGGCTTCGAGGCCGTTGTCAACCTGGGAAGCAGTAAGTATGCCGAACGTGCAGCGCTCTCTGCAGCACGCACCTATTATTTTGAATTGCAGAACTACGAAAAAGCAAAAGTTTATTTTGAGAAATTGAAAGAACTAGCAACAACAGACGTCAATCAACTTGAGGCCTTGCGCGGCCTCGTTAGAAGTTATTACCAAACCAAAGATTTTGCGCAGGCCAATACAACGGCAAAAGAATTACTAACCAAAAAGGGAACGAGCGCTGATGACAAAGCAATCGCCAATCTTGTTCTTGGAAAATCTTTGCAAGCTGACAATCGCTGTGATGAAGCGTTGCAGGCATTTAAAGAAGTAGCAGCAATCAATAAATCTGCATGGGGTGCTGAGGCCCGTTATGAAATTGCGCATTGTTACTTTCTGCTGAATGATCTTACAAATGCCGAGAAGGCTGGCCTCCAGGTTATAAAGGTGACTGCCTCTTACGACTATTGGGTTGCGAAGGCTTACATTTTATTGGGAGACGTTTACCGGAAACAAAAAGATTATTTCAACGCTAAAGCAACATTTCAAAGTGTAGCTGAAAATGCTTCAATCCCTGAACTAAAAAAAGAAGCGCAGCAAAAACTGGATGAAACAATTAATGAAGAACAACAAAACTCGAAAGTGGAAACACCGGTGTCTTCAAAGCAGTAGGGAAGGAGCGGTAAAGTCGTTTTTTAAATTATTAAATCTATTTATGAATCAATATATTTCTTCAACTCCCGGAAAGTTTCTTCTATTTGCAATAGTGTTTTTTTTCGCAGGCCTTTCTACATCTGCCCAGCGTGATTCCACAGGCAGGCAAACAATCGAAATTACTTCTTCCTATAAACCTGTTTTAAGAGATCCTGCAAAAATAAATTTGTATGCCTCGCCGCTAACGGGCGATACCACTCCACCCAGACTTTCTTACAACATTCCACCTCAAAATTTATTTTTCACTTATCAGCCTGTTGCTTTGAAAGCTCTTGCATTACCTGCGGATACAGCATTGCAGCTTGGAGGAAGGAATCAATTGAAAGTGGGTGTTGGAAGTTTACGAACACCCTTTGTTTCCGGTGCATTTAGTTTTGGTGACGGAAAGCAAAACATGGGCAACATTTATGGAAGCTATATTTCTTCAAGAGGAAAGATCAGGCACCAGGATTTTAGCGAATTGAGTTTGAAGGGAACGGGAAGTTTGTTTACTGAAAAAAATGAAACCTATGGCTTTGTCTCTTTTGCGCAGCATGAATATTATCAATATGGTTACGATCATGGCCTGTACGATTTTGATAAGGGGATTTTGCGCAGAAGCTACCAGGATTTTTCGGCAGGTGTTGGTTACAGAAATACCGCTGTAAATGATTTGAATATTGTTTACGACCCTCACGTGGAACTTCATGCCTTTTCAAGAGAAGGCGATGTTTCGGAATCCACTTTAATTTTGAATGCTCCGGTCGAAAAGAAATTTAGTGATGCCATTTCCTTTAAAATTATAGCGAGCGGGACTTTTGATAAATACAAACAGAAAAATTCAAATGTGGATCTTGCTAATAATTTATTTCAGCTTGCACCCGAACTGGTTTATTATGATGAAAGATTCACGTTTCATGGAGGTATTACTCCTTCATGGAGCAATGGCAACGCGGCAATCCTTCCAAATATATATGGCGAGGCTCACCTACAACACAATGTTTTGTCCATCCAGGGCGGATGGGTCGGGAGGTATCTTCCAAATAGCTTCCGCACATTGAGCCATCAAAATCCTTATATGCAGGACCCTGCTTTTTTAGCGAACACGAAAGAGGTCCAATTTTATGGCGGTGTGAAAGCTAACCTGGATCAGCATTTTTCTTTCAGCGCAAAAGCCGCTGTAATCAGCTATCACGATCTTCCACTTTTTATAAACGATCCGAATAATGAAAAGAGTTTCCTGGTGGTGAATGAAAGTAAGCTTGACAATTTCCAGGTACATGGGGATCTGAATTATATCAACCAGGACAAATTCACAATTACAGCCGGGCTGGATTTGAATTCCTACTCAGGGCTTAAAGATAACGCCAAAGCCTGGCATCTTTTTCCTCTTACCATAAATGGTTCTCTAAGATGGAATGCATTTCAACAACTCCTGATCAAAAGCGATGTTGTGGCGTTCTCAGGCGCCAAAGCGTTGCTTTCAGATGGTTCGGTCAAAAATCTTAAAGGCGGCACCGATCTTAGCGTGGGAGCTGAATTTAAGATCAATCAAAAATTCAGTGTATGGCTCGATCTTGACAATATCTTTAACAGCACATACCAGCGATGGAGCAATTACCCGGTCTATGGTTTGCAGGTCATTGGCGGAGTATTGATTCACTTTTGATAATGCTGGCTATTCATTTAAAAAAATAGATATTTGCCGGACGATGCAAAAAATTATTGCTTCTTACCTGGTTCAGAAAAAAGAGTGCGGTCTTCCGGGTCTTGGGCATTTTAAATTCGTTTCAGTTCCGGCATTACACGATATCGCAGCTAAGCAAATCCTTCCTCCTTCCGATCGCATTTTTTTTGACAATGAAGGAGATCATCTTCGCAACGACTTCGTGGAATATGTGGCCGCTCATCATCAAATAAATGAAAGCGATGCAGCCGATTCAATCCACATGTGGTGTGATGAAACCAGCAACAGGCTTGCCGCGGGGGAAAAAATATATTTTGATTCGCTGGGGTGGCTGCTAAGAAATCCGGCAGGAGAATTTCATTTTGAAAATGACAACGAAATTGAATTTTTCGAGCCCGTCCCTGCGCAGCGAGTAATTCATAAAAATGATGATCATGTTGTTTTGGTGGGAGACAGGGAAACTACAACGGGGTTGATGAACCAGTTTTTCAATAGCCCGGTCGAAGGCAGTAATGCAACAAAATGGAGAATGTGGGCATTAATACTCCTTGGCTTAGCGTTGCTTGTACTTATCATCCATTTTTCCACCCATTCATTCTCACTTTCAGGAACCGGATTTCAAAGTCATCCAGCTATACAGGAGGCGCCTGCCACCTACGAATCGCGATAAATTTTTACTTTATGCCATTCACAAGCATGGGCAAGGTATAAACTCCTTTTGAAGCCGTTATAAAAAGTTCATTTCTTTTTTTGCCGCCGAAGCATAGGTTGCCCGTCCAGCCCTCCTCTATCGGAATATGAGAAATCTTTTCTCCTTCGGGGTTAAATATTGTAACCCCATTTCCCGTAAGGTAAACGTTGCCGCGATCATCGATGGTCATTCCATCTGAACCCATTGCCGTAAAAAGTTTTTTATTTGAAAGCTTTCCGTCGGGTTGTATTTCGTATTTGTAAGTTTTGTTTCCCTCGATATCTGCCACAAATAAATGTTTACCGTCGGCGCTTCCCACGATGCCATTCGGTTTAATTATTTCTTCATCTACGATAAAAGATTCGACTGCGCCCCTTGGTAAGTAATAGACATTTTGTTTGTGCGGTTTAGGCTTCGGCTCTTTCCAGTAGTCTCTTTCGTAATAAGGATCAGTAAAATAAATTCCTCCTTTCGAATCGATCCAGCAATCGTTTGGACCGTTCAATCTTGTGCCTTTGTATCCCTGCGTCAACACTGTTTTTTCGGCTGCAGAATTGAATGAAACGAGCTGCCCTTCTTCGTCAGCACAGGCAACAAGATTTCCGGAGA
>JBBSPT010000246.1:0-4792 GCA_038258515.1 Chitinophagales bacterium
AAAGATCACAGTAGGAAATCTTTTTACTTTTAAATTATATTGTTGCACGGCGGCATTGTAGTCCTGTCTCGCAACGTTAATCCTGTTTTCAGTTCCTTCGATCTGGGTTTGAAATCCCTGGAAAGCAGCAGTGGTTTTCAGATCCGGGTAATTTTCAACAACCGCCAGCAATTTGCTGAAGGAACTTTGTAAACCTGCCTGGGCAGCCTGGTAGCGCTCAAGGCTGGCCGGATCATTGATATCGACATTTACTGAAGTAGCTCTCGATCTTGCTTCAACAACTTCACGAAGTGTACTCTTCTCAAAATTTGCAGAACCTTCAATTGTTTTAATTACACTATTATAAAGATCAGTTCTTCTTTGATAATTCGTTTCTACGTTACCCCATTTGGTTTTCACTTCCTGGTCAACGCCAATTAAATTATTGTAGGTACCGCAGCCCCAGAAAAAAAGTAAAACAATAATTCCGAGGATAACAAAAAGGCCGGTTCTTGATTTCATTTGTTTAGTTTTTTTTTAAAAAAATAAAGTTAGTTTATTTCCAATATTACCCGCAAAGTGACAAGAAACATTAATCGAATCATTTCGCTTTTAGTCTCCAGAGATCGCTTTTATTCCCGGTAATTCTTTGCCTTCGAAGAACTCCAGCAGAGCACCTCCGCCAGTAGATACGAAACTAACCTTGTCGGCAAGTCCAAACTTATTGATTGCAGCCACACTGTCTCCTCCACCCACCAGGGAAAAAGCGCCATTTTTTGTGGCCTCGACGATTGCCAATGCGACTGCCTTTGTGCCATGCTGAAAATTATCCAATTCGAAAACACCCATCGGACCATTCCAAAGAATAGTCTTAGAGTGTGAAATAACCTTCGCAAATGTTTCGCAAGCCATTTGCCCAATATCCAGCGCCATCCATCCATCCGGAATATTATTGCTGAGCGCACCTGATATTTCGGCGTCATTGGCAAATTTGTTGGCGATGATAGAATCGCCGGGCAAGTGGAGGCAAACATTTTTTTCATCCGCTTTCTTCATCAGTTTACTCGCTGTCTCCACCATGTCGTCCTCGCAAAGTGAACTCCCGATCCTACCGTCTTCTGCCTTCATGAAAGTGTAGGCCATTCCTCCTCCGATGATAATATCGGTGGCTTTGTCAAGTAGGTTTTCAATGATTGGAATTTTATCGGAAATTTTTGCGCCACCAAGAATTGCCAGGAACGGTTTCTCGGAGCGATGTAAGATTTTCTCGGCATTCTCAACTTCCCGCTCCATCAGTAAGCCAAACATTTTTTTATCAGCCTCAAAAAATTTTGCTACAACAGTAGTTGAAGCATGCGCCCTGTGCGCAGTTCCAAACGCATCGTTTACATATACATCACCAAGCTTCGATAGTTTTTCTGCAAAAGCCTCATCACCTTTTTCTTCTTCTTTTTGAAACCGAAGATTTTCGAGGAGCAAGACTTCACCCGGTTGAAGTTGCGTCGCCTTTTGCATCGCATCTTCCCCTGCAGAGTCTTCTGCAAAAATCACTTTACTGTTTGGCAGCAATTCCTGCAAACGTTTCACCAGGTGTTTCAAAGAATATTTTTCTTCAGGGCCGTTTTTTGGTCTTCCAAGATGAGACATCAAAATCGCGCTTCCTCCATCGCTAAGTATTTTTTTTATAGTAGGTATCGAGGCTGTCATCCTGGTATCATCGGCGATCGTGAAATTCTCATCTAACGGCATATTAAAATCAACCCGGACCAGAGCTTTTTCATCTTTAAAATTATGACTTGAAAATTGTGACATATAGAAGCTATTTAATTTGAAAATCAAAAAATGATTCCATTGGGAAAGATTTTTCGTTTTCAAAAGTAGATAAAAAGAAGAACCTTGCCCTAGTGATGCTGAGGAAATCGCATAATCCGGGAAGCAAGTCTAACTTTCAAGCATGAGATAAACATTGAGTGATGAAAACATTGGAGTCAGATTAATTAAGAACTCGCTATCGTTTCCATCCGATGTGGCGCCTTAAAAAATATAATCTTTAGTTTTGCAATCTTTTCTGTGTCCTGTCGGCAATTGAGTTGTGAACAAGACAAAAAAGTTTTTAATCAAGAAATAAAACCCTACTATATTTGTGGGATAATATATTATGAGTCGTTTTAAAGAAATACATCTTCCGTTCTCATTGTTAACAATTATGCATTGCATCGCTTCTTGTATGCCGTAAGGCATCTTATATTTCATATTACCATTATTATTACAAGACTTCAATTATTCCGTTAAAGGAAAACACCTGAAATTTTTCATCATTAAAAATCTTTTATGAGCACTCAACATTTTGAAACACTTCAACAACACGCAGGGCAGGAAGCAGATCCTACAACTGGTGCACGGGCTGTACCCATTTATCAAACCACATCTTTTGTATTCAACAGTTCGGAACACGGAGCAAATCTTTTCGCCTTAAAAGAGTTCGGAAATATCTACACTCGTATCATGAACCCAACCACTGATGTGTTTGAAAAAAGAGTGGCGGCTTTGGAAGGCGGTGTCGCCGGGCTGGCGGTCGCTTCAGGTCAGGCTGCACAGTTCATAGCGCTGAACAATATTATGGAAGCCGGAGATAATTTTGTAACCGGCTCTTTTCTTTATGGAGGTTCTTACAATCAATTTAAAGTTTCGTTCAAGCGGTTAGGTATTGAAGCAAGATTCGCCAAAGGTGACGATGCTGACAGTATCGAATCCCTGATTGATGAAAAGACGAAGGCCATATATGTAGAAACAATTGGTAATCCTGATTTCAGTATTCCTGATTTTGATAAAATTGCGGCGGTAGCCCAAAAGCATGATCTTCCTTTTATTGTCGATAATACCTTCGCCTGCGCAGGATACCTCTTCAGACCGCTGGAACATGGTGCACACGTAGTAGTGCAGGCCGCAACCAAATGGATTGGCGGACATGGAAACAGCATTGGCGGCATTATAGTGGACGGCGGAAATTATAATTGGGGCAATGGAAAATATCCTGCGTTTTCAAATCCCTCTGAAGGATACCATGGAATGGTGTTTAACGATGTATTCGGCAGCAAGGGGCCTTTTGGAAATATTCAATTTATCATTCGTGCCCGCGTGGAAGGTCTTAGGGATTTTGGTCCTGCCCTCTCTCCGTTCAATTCCTTTTTGTTTATTCAGGGACTCGAAACTTTATCTCTGCGTGTGCAACGCCACGTTGACAATGCGTTAGAACTTGCGCAGTGGTTGGAAAAACATGAACGGGTTGAAAAAGTAAACTATCCCGGACTTAAAAGTAGTCCGCACCATTCTAATGCAAAAAAATATCTAAAAAATGGGTTTGGTGGAGTACTTTCTTTTGAAATAAAAGGTGGCAAAGAAAATGCAACTAAATTTGTCGATAATTTGAAATTGGTGAGTCATCTTGCAAATGTAGGTGATACAAAAACTTTGATCATTCAACCTGCGGCAACGACACACCAGCAACTTAGTGATGCCGAACAATTATCGGCAGGAGTTACTCCGGGTCAACTAAGAATTTCAGTGGGTATAGAACACATTGACGATATAAAAGCAGATTTAGAACAAGCGTTCAAGGCAGTGTTCTCGTAAAAGCCGCGAATTAAAGTTTGCTTCAGAATAAACAAAAAGGATATGACTGAGGGCTTGAAGATTTTCCGGTATAATAAAGATTTCCAATTAGAGTCGGGAATGAAAATTCCCGGCTTTCATCTTGGTTATACAACCTATGGCAATCTCAACAATGCAAAGGACAATGTAGTATGGATTTTTCATGCGCTTACTGCCAACAGCAATGCACATGAATGGTGGCCTGGACTCGTAGGTGAGGACAAACTATTTGACCCAAAAAAGTATTTTATTATCTGCGTAAATATGCCAGGTAGTTGCTATGGAAGTTTCGGACCGCTGGATATAAATCCTAAAACAGGAACTCCCTATTATCACGACTTTCCTTTTTTTACGCCGAGAGATATGATTCGTTCCTACCAGCTTCTAAAAGAGGAATTAGGGATCAGCAAAATTGAAATTGGAATTGGAGGATCGATGGGTGGCCAGCAATGTCTTGAGTGGGCCATCGAAGAGCCTGAACTGTTTCAATATATTGTTCCTCTTGCGACTAACGCCCTCCATTCTGCATGGGGCATTGCATTTAATGCTTCGCAAAGGATGAGTATCGAAGCAACTGAATCCTGGAAGAAGAAAAGCCCGGCTGCGGGTATGGAAGGAATGAAGGTTGCCAGGAGTATCGCCCTAATTTCATACAGGCATTATGAAACATACAATGCAAGCCAGTCAGAGGATTCCAACGGTCACATCGAGCATTTCAAACCGGAATCTTATCAGCGATACCAGGGCGAAAAATTAGCAAGGAGATTTAATGCTTTCAGCTATTATTTTCTAAGTAAAGGTATGGATGCTCACAACGTAGGGCGGGGAAGAAAAAGTTTAGTGGACGCATTGGCCCTTATAAAAGCAAAGACGCTGGTGGTTGGGATCACGACGGATATTTTGTTTCCCATAAATGAGCAACAATTTATCGCAGACAATATTCATGGCGGCGAATTCAGAGCCATTAAATCTTTATATGGCCATGATGGTTTCCTGTTGGAATTCGAACAGATTCAAAAATTAATTACCAACTTTTTGATTGACCATCCTATCGAAATTTCAGCATTACAAATTAAATAGTATTAATGACGACACATAAAAAGCTAACCATAGGTTTATTTGGATTTGGCGTAGTAGGAGAAGGACTTTATAAAGTGCTGGA
>JBBSPT010000247.1:0-4779 GCA_038258515.1 Chitinophagales bacterium
AAACTAAAAACACCATCCCTGAAAATCGCTCTGATGTCAAGGTGAAAAAGATCGTATTGGTTCTTCCGGTACTCCGGCCAGTAATTAATCAATTCAACCGTATGGCCCATCCCCTTCAACGTTGTCATCAAAGCATAAGCCTGTAGCACTGCGCCATAATTGTGGGATCTTTGAAACGTAATAATTCCTATTCGCATAATATTTTTTTGGCCTGATTTGCTCATTCCTAGATTCCAATTTTACAGGAAGTCCAATTTTTACAACCGGAAGAATAAACGGACTATTGTTTTCTCTGGAGTGGCTAACACGAAATACAAAAACTCAATTCTTTATTCAGGCAACATGGAGTTTTACCCCGGGTCTATTCTCTGATAAATAATTTTAGGTATTGCCAATCTCTTTGAAAAGATTGCCCCAAATCTTATCCATTTATATTATCATCCATTACAGCTTGTTCGACAACTATTCTAAAATAGATTTATTTTTATAGTATGTGCAAACGCCAACCGGAAAATAAAAAACAAAGATAAATACAAAATAATTTCTTCTTCTGCTGAATCAGGATTTGCTTCCTGACCAACACCAAATTCAAGAATTAAAATCTATCACATGAAAAATATAAACTTTTTATTGGCCGTTCTGCTATTATTTTTCTGCGCCTGCAATTCCACGACTGATGAAAATGAAAAAACACCAAATTTTCCCAGTACGCAGGACAGTAATATTACAGATGCAACGCCGGGGATGACTTATAAAATTGATACTTCCAAACAAGTAAACAAATTATTGGTTCCGGGCGACACATTGCTTATGATGCAGATGGCCGATAAAAAAGGCAGCATTCGAGGCTATCTTGGTGGAATTGAAAGGCACGTAACCGTTATAGTTCCTGTTGGCAGCGGTGATAGTATCATGGCGGAGATAATTCCTGATGATAAAAAAGCGAACATTCGTTTCAACCAAATATATATTCCTGTAGGCAAGGGCGGAAAGTACGATGGTCCTTTCTCACGGAAGATCATTTATCCCATAACAGCAATGGGAAACTACAAACTCGTCATTGGCGAAAATCTAATGGCCGAAGGGGATTGGGAAGGAAGTTTCACCTGCAATGTGGAAATACGATGAATTCTCTGTTTTGTAACGACAAGGTTGACATAAAGTTACCTGGAAATTTGATGATCTGCTCTCCTATTACCAGCAACTGTTGATGTTAGCCGCCAGGCCCGTTCAGCATGGTACAGCGTAGAAGAAAGACCTGACACATTTTGGAAAGGTGTCACCTCCGGTGAATATGTAATTAAAATTCTGACTGTAATTATCGGAAAAACTCAAGAACACGAAACACAAAGCTCTCAACTTCTATCACCAGAAAGCTCTGCCATCAACCACAACGTATACGCTACCATAGGAGTCCAGTATTCTGAAATCTGCCAATCGGCCTTACCCATCACCGGCATGTCTTCATGATCACCACCAAGCCCGTTCAGCACAGCTCCGGGTATTACAGGCACGTTGGGAAGAAACGAAGATCCCCGGAAGTGTTGAGGCTGATTGTAACCCACTCCCTCCATGGTCGAACTGTTCAAAGGATTTGAACCCAATATCCAATCGAGTTGTTTTTGTGCAGCTGCTTTCATTTTATCATCATGCAAAACATTCGCTGCTTTTAAAAGTCCAACACCTGCAGAAGCGATGTCGGCATTTACTCCAACCCACCATTCCTGCTCGGGCTGCATAAAATAGCGATACCAGTACTGTCCTGCTCTCCGGTTTCCTCCCGGATCTTTATCAGCATAAAGTCCCCATGGAACAATTCCAAAACTATTCTTTTGCGAAAGTTGCAAAAGATATTCATCGCCATATTTCCTGATCATTGTTTTCCACATAGGCACATCTTTGTCTGTCGGAAACAACTGAACGAGATCGCTTAATCCCATGAACACCTGGCATCCGATCCAGATATTTTTATAAGGCTCCTGACTTGATTTAGAATTATAAAAAAAACCCGTGATGCCCTTTGATCGATCAGTCGCCTGTAAATTTTTCATTTGAAGCGCGAGCTCATGGGCCCGTTTGCTATAGCGCGAATCCTTTGTTGTTTTATACATTTCGATGGAAGCCTGCAGCGCAGCACCTGCATTCCCGGTGGCGGTATCACTGTTTGATTTTAGTGCCCACTCATAACATTTCGTGGCCGCATCGATGCAGCGTTTGGAATAGGTGGGATCAATCCCTGAAGTGATTCGCGCTACGAGCGACTGCGCCGTAATAAAATTGTATTGCCCCATCATATCCACCGGTTGTGTTTGAATGATACGATCGTCACTCGTTCCCGCAACCAACATTAGTTGCGTGGATGCGCCGGTGTTAGGAGTTACCAATTTGATTGGCGCATCGCTGGCTTCAATTTTATTATTTGTCCAGCGATTGTTGTCAGAATGCTTTTCAAGATCGCCACCAATGAAATCCATCACATAGCCTTGCGGCTCCTGCATCTTCAAAAAATATTGATTGCCCCAGCGCAATTCATCGAGGATTGCCTTGCGGTATGCAGGTGCGGAAAGAGTGTAAGCTCTTGCGAGTCCCATGACACCATAGATGGTAGCGGAAACCCATTTCCTCAGGTCACTTGCATCATGCCAGCCGCCTGTAACATCCTGGTGTTTTCCATTGTCATACCGGATGCCATCATCAAGATGACAGGGAGACAGATAGCCAGTTGTACTTGCTCCACAACGTTGACGCGAAAAATATCCCACGATCATGCTCATCTCTTTCTGATAGGCAGTTTTGGAAATGATGAATGGAAAAGATCGCACAGTATCTGCCCTTAAATAATAGCGTCCTTCCTTTACGACACTACTGAAATCCCCGGTTGCAAAGTTTCCAAAGTCACCCCTACGTGGAACAAGTGTTCCGCGATATGCCACCTTGCCTGAAACAACTTCCACCACTTCAAAGGGCGTTTGCTGCGTTGCACGCATTGCGCATGTTTTGCTTGAGGAAGGAAGATAGCCGACCTGGTTCGTCAGCAGCCCTACATTCAGATCACGGGTTAAGCGTTGTCCGTCTGCTGAACAATACAAGAATGAAATCAATACGATCAATAACGCTCTAATTATTTTAAGACCACGGTCAGCAAGCAAGCCGGTCAGGATTTGCCAGCGATGGATATTTTGATTAATCATCATGGTGAAGATTTCTGGTTAAATAGTTAGGTTAAAATAAAAATAACCCTTCTTTGGCTTAGAACATTTAATAAAAAAAAATAGCATAAAAAAATTAAGAAGCTTTGCATTCAACATAATGTATAAATATGAAAACAGAACCTGTTAACAATGCAACAAAGACAGTGATCGAAAATTTAATTCATTTGTTAGAAAAAGGAAATGCACACATTTCCACAGAACAAGCATTAAAAGATGTGCCGTTTGACTTACTGGGTGAACGCCCGGACAACCTGCCCTACAGTGTTTGGCAACT
Source organism: Chitinophagales bacterium (assembly GCA_038258515.1). GTDB lineage: Bacteria > Bacteroidota > Bacteroidia > Chitinophagales > Chitinophagaceae > Ginsengibacter. Next base: position 3,487 of record JBBSPT010000247.1, read on the forward strand.
TGCCGAACACATTCGAATTGCGCAATGGGATATTCTTGAATTTTCAAAAAGTGAAAAACATGTTTCACCAAAATGGCCCGATGGATACTGGCCGAAGGAAACAAAACCATCATCGGAAAGTGCATGGCAACAATGTGTAAATGCAATCAGCAACGACTTGAAAAGTTTTATTGAATTAATCAAAAATGCAGGTGAAGATTTGTACAAAACTATTGAACATGGAACCGGGCAAACATTGCTCAAAGAAGCTTTAGTATTGGCAGATCACAATAGCTATCACACCGGCGAAATAGTGATCCTGAGAAGATTGCTCGGTGCATGGAAATAATTTAGCCGTGGTATCGCAGAATGAAGAATACTTTTTTGAAGTGCCTGTTGATGACCGTCTTTGTCCTCATCACAATTTGTTATCATTCGCAAGCTTCTCAACTGATCTTTTGAATCAAAGGATTGAATGCCTTCGATGCGACCATCACTTTGTCGCCGATGTTGAGATTGGCAATTTCATTTTCCACCGCAGCAATTCTTACGATATTCATTCCAATTAAGATGGTTACAATAAACACCACATCTTCCTTTTCAATTGCAACGATCTCCCCCGAAAACTGAAACTTTCCACTAACTTTCTTATTGCTAAAAACTTCAAGCGGCATTCCCTGTTTTATAATTTGTCCCTCCTCAATAATGATCATACGGTCGGACATCTTTATTACTTCGCCTGGTTCATGACTTACAAGAATTGTCGTCAAATTAAATTCCTTGTGCACCTGTAAAATGTAATCCTGGAGAGTATTTCGCATGTGAGCGTCTATCGCCGACAAAGGTTCATCCAGCATTAAAATATCGGGCTTTCGCACTAAAGCCCTTGCTAGTGCCACTCTCTGCTTCTGACCTCCGGAAAGTGTTGCTGGTTTTCGATGCTGCAATTCACCCAGCCCGGTGATTTCTACTAAGTCTTCAATCTCTTTTTTGTTTTGTTCCTTTTGCAGCGCATATACAAGATTTTCATGCACGGTCATGTTTGGAAATAGTGCATAGTCCTGGAAGACGAAACCAATCTTTCTTTGCTGAGGTGCAAGTGAAATATCTTTTGATGAATCGAACCATACCTGCTGAGCAACAGAGACATATCCATTATCAGGTTGCATCAGTCCGGCTATCATCCTGAGGATGGAAGTCTTTCCGGCACCGGAATTTCCATAAAGTGTAATCAGGTTGCCTGTTGCAATTTCAAAATTTACATTGAGGTGCATCTCACCGTTTGCAGACAGCAATTTCTTTTCCAATGAAATT
>JBBSPT010000248.1:0-4777 GCA_038258515.1 Chitinophagales bacterium
CGTGAAGCAGGAAGCTATGGAAAAGATGTACGTGGACTTAACAGGGTTCACCAATTCGATAAAGTAGAAATCGTGCAACTCGTACATCCTTCAAAAAGTTATGAGGCGCTCGGGAATATGGTTGACCATGTTGAAAAGCTGTTGCAGGAATTAGAATTGCCCTATCGTATACTTCGTTTGTGTGGAGGCGATATGAGTTTTGCATCAGCTTTGACATACGATTTTGAAGTTTACAGTGCTGCTCAGCAAAAATGGCTCGAAGTGAGTTCTGTTTCTAACTTTGAATCTTTCCAGAGTAATAGGATGAAGGTTCGCTTCAAAGATGCTGAAGGCAAGTCCCATTTAGTCCACACGTTAAACGGTTCTTCTCTCGCTCTTCCAAGGATCGTGGCTGCACTACTTGAAAATAATCAAATGACAAATGGCATCCGTGTGCCTGGAAAGCTTCAATCATATTTTGGTGCCGCCTTAATCGATTAATAAAGGTTGAATTCTGAAATTAGTTTGATGAAGAAAATCTTTCAAGCCATGCAGTCTCCCTGGAGTTTGTCAAGGGATAAAATCGTTTAAATTTGCATTCCTTTTTTAAATTTTAAGATGGTATTGATCACGGATAATATAAGGAATCTTTTTAGCCAGTATAGTGATAGTCTAATTGAAAGAATTGAAAAACTTCCTCAGTCGGGAAGCGACAGGATTTATTTCCGGATTTTTACCGTAACTGGAAACTTTATTGCCACTTACAATGAAAACATAAAGGAAAACCAAACCTTTCTTTTTTTTACTGAACATTTTAAGAATTGTGGACTTCCTGTTCCAAATATTTTTACTGTTGACGAGTCTAAAACAATCTACATTCAGCAGGATTTTGGAGATAGATCGTTACTAAATGAATTAGAAGCCTACGGTTATTGTGATCGTGTTTATCACTTATTTCAAAAGAGCCTGAAAGCACTTTCTACGCTTCAAATTACCGGCGGGAAAAAGATCAATTACGACTACTCTCTTACTTCAAAAGAATTTGGGAAACAGGCAATTCTTAGCGACCTGCTATATTTCAAATATTATTTTCTCGATACATTGAAAATGCCTTACGACAAGGAAAAACTCATAGATGACTTCGAAGCGTTGAGCACTTACCTTACCTATGTGCCGCACAAATTTTTCATGTTTCGTGATTTTCAAAGCAGGAATATTTTGATTGAAAATGAGGAAGTAAATTTTATCGACTACCAGGGTGGAATGCGCGGTGCGCTTCAGTATGACGTTGCTTCCCTGCTATGGCAGGCAAAGGCAAATCTCCCGGATGAATGGAAGAATTCGTTGCTTGAATATTACATTGACTGTGCCGATGAATTGCTGGAAGAACCGATTAACAGAGACCGTTTTATCAGCCAGTACAATGGTTATGTTTTGATCAGGCTGCTCCAGGTTTTGGGCGCTTACGGATTTCGTGGACTGTTTGAACGAAAAGCCCATTTTCTAATCAGCATCCCATTGGCGCTAACCAATCTTAAATGGTTTTTGCAAAATAAAAAGACAGGGATCGCATTACATGAATTTGAAAGAGTGCTTCACCTGATCGTACAGGAAAATATTGTCGGAAGATTTCGGCCGGTGCAGGCTACTGAATCAACTCCATTGGTTGTAAGGATCAATAGTTTTTCATTTATTAAGTCTGGATATCCAAAAGATGAGACATCGCACGGTGGCGGCTTCGTTTTTGATTGTCGGGGATTGCTCAACCCCGGCAGGTTTGCAGAATATAAATTAATCAACGGAAGGGATAAAGCCGTAATCGATTTTCTTGAACAGCAAACAAGAATGCCGGAGTTTTTAAACAGTGTTTATAATATCGTGGACATTGCTGTGGAAGATTATATTAAGAGAGGATTTGCATCGCTGACAGTAAACTTTGGTTGCACTGGTGGACAGCACCGTAGTGTCTATGCCGCAGACGCATTGGTCCGGCACTTAAGAAATAAATTCAGGGTAAACATAGAGCTCGATCACATGGAGCAAAACATAGCAGAGCATAAATATTTCGAAAAAAGCGTGTTATGAAAGCGATGATTCTTGCTGCAGGTCTTGGTACCCGTTTGAAACCTTTCACCGATAAACATCCGAAAGCTCTTGCCGTTGTGAATGGGAAAACCCTGTTGCAAAGGAATATCGAATTTTTGTCCGGTCATGGTATCGATGATTTTATTATTAACGTTCATCATTTTTCCAACCAGTTAATGTCTTTTCTGAAAGACAACAATAATTTTGAAAAAAAAATATGCATATCTGATGAGAGTGAAGAGGTTCTCGAAACCGGCGGTGGATTATTAAAGGCAGAATGGTTTTTTAAAAATGAGTCTGCACCTTTCGTTTTGATGAATGTGGATGTTCTCACTGACATGGATTTTGGGGCGATGATAGATCAGCATAAAAAATTGAAGCCGCTTGCAACGCTTGCTGTAACCAACAGGAAAACTTCCAGGTATTTTCTTTTCGATGGTGAAGATCGCCTTTGCGGATGGAGAAACACAGTGACGGGAGAAGAAAAAATCAGTGTTGATTCCGATAAATCAGACCAGAAAGCTTTTAGTGGAATTCATATAATTTCTCCGGAAATTTTTGCTTTGATAAAACGGCGGGGAAAATTTTCTATCGTGGATCTTTACCTTGAGTTAGCCGCAGATCACAGCATACTTTCATTTGACCACAGTGACTCAAAATTTGTAGATGTGGGAAAATCCGAGAGTATTGAAATTGCTGAAAGTATTTTTTGATTCTTTCATGCTGTTTTTCTATTCCCATGTAACCGTTGCAATACTTTCTGCGGGCAACTTAACAGACATTCCCTCTGTGTTTTTTTGCAATGCACATTCCTGGTTCCTATCTGAAACATAAATTTTTTTCTTGCCATCAATTTTCGGAAGATCCATCGTGGCAGGAGATTTACTGGTATTAATCAATACAGTTACCATCCTGTAATTTCCTGAATGTTTGAAAGCGAGGGCCAGTACATCTGTTTGCGAACTTGTGATGCGGACTCTGATTGCTCCCGGTCTGACAAAATGATAAAAATGTTTCGACGCATAGTAGCGGCCTGACGGCTGTCCATCAACAATCAAAGAAAAAACTTCCGAAGATTTTTTGTCAGCAAGCGCCCACCAAAGCCAGGCATTTATATTTCCATAGTTGATCGCATTATAAATGTTTTCAGCAAGAAGCATTGCACCGTCCCAGGTGTTCTTGTGGCCTGAGGTTTCTGTCATCCACAGTTGTTTTGCAGGGCTTGCAGTCCGTGCTATTTCCGAATATTTTCCCCACTCCCTTGCACTGGCGCCGCCAACGTTGATTCCATCATTATCATAATTGTGAATTGCAAAAACAGGAACGACAGCACTTGCGGTTTCATCGTTCACTATTTCATTGAAGAAATCCTCGACATGTTTTTGTGCGGGCAATACTTCCGGAAGATAGATTTTGGTTGCAATTTGTTCTGCTGCGAATTTTTTTCCTACTCTTATTGCGGCCTTCTTCATTTGAGAAGGTGTATAAACACAGGAGTTGTAGGGTTCTACAAATTCAGGTTCATTCTGCAATCCAAGCGCATATAGTTCAATGCCGGTTTGCTCTTTAAACACTTTACAGTAGGCCGCGCAATAATCAGCAAAATCATCATACGCATCTTCCCGCAGACTTCCACCTTTAATGGTTGTCGGTCCTCTGCCATCGGCGTTCAGCGTTTTCATCCACGAAGGCGGGCTCCAGATGGACGCAATGAATTTTTTAACGCCAAGTTTACTCAGCGCTTTTACATCTTCAAAGTTGTGTTCAATGTCAGGCCCCCCGAAAACTATTCCTTTCAAATTATAAGAACCGTTTTTTGTCGGTTGAAAAGTTGGAGCAAGCTCGAACCGCATGATAGACAAGCCGAGATCATTCACGACCATGCTAAACTTTTTTTCATTGGAAATATTTTTCCAAAATGAAAGTGTATTGAACGCACCAAAACCTTCCATTGTTTGATAAGTCTTATTCGTGTCAACTTTTATCGCGTGCGTTTGTGCATCACTGGAGAACGACAGTAAAAAAGAAAATAGAAGAAAGAAAATAGAACGAAAAATCATAATCGTATTTTTTGGGAATATTTTTTCATTGCAGGAATAGCGTTGGATAAATTTCGTTATTAAAATGATAATGACTGTGCTGTACTATTGTTCAGATTGGTATTTATAAAAAAGATTTTTTTCAGTATGAGCAACAGCGTCACTGCAAGTGTGGGCTTTGAAATCCCAATTGCTTCATGCCTCTTTTAATTTCCGGGCAACTCATAAATAATTTCCACAACAATCCACTTCTGTAATTTTCAATCATCACGATTTCAGGTCCCTGGTCTATTGCGAGAAATGAATCTGCAAACCACAGGTCATTCAGATTGAAGGCATCAATAAATCCATAATCTTTCCAAAGCTTATCACCCAGCACGTAATAGAAAAATTTTATTGCATCCATTGATTGTGTTGGAGTATAAGGGAGCGATGATATGGCAGCCGTCGGACTAATCACTCCATCATCATTGGAAGGCGAGTGAGCTTTGTAGCCGGATACATTATCGTCACTTGCAGTAAGTCCCCAGTTAGCAGCGCTGTAGCCATAAAACCCTGAAGGGTTCGCTGCGCAATAATTAAAGTTGATGAGAGAGTGAGCAATATTTTGTGCGAAATAATCTGCATAAGAATCTGAAAGTCCGTTGGGATTAATACCGAGAAAGGAATAGTGA
>JBBSPT010000249.1:0-4775 GCA_038258515.1 Chitinophagales bacterium
CGTTCTTCCAGCATCCGATTAAAAAAAGTACTCTTTCCAACGTTCGGCCTCCCAACTATTGCTACGGTATAAGACATTTGAATTTTTAATTTAATTATTTCCGGTTTGAATAAGCCGTCTGTCCGCGGCAGATATCATGTCCATCTCATCAATGATCTCAAATGAAAAATCCTGAGGCCACTCTGTTGTAAGATTACTGCTAATGCAAGTCTTACATGAAAAACGCAAAGGTATTTCTTATCGCGATTGCAGAAGATATTTCCGGCGGATTGTTATAAGACTTGCACTGATGCCTTCAGCGATTTGATGTCCTCAAAAAATTGAGGATAAGATTTATTTACGGCGTCTGCTTCTTGTATAATGGTTTTTCCTTTAGCAGCAAGTCCGGCAACGGCACAAGCCATCGCAATCCGATGGTCGTTGTGTGAGCTGACTGTCGCACCTTTTACTTCCTTGCCGCCTTTCACGATCATTATGTCATCATTAAGAGTAATGTCAACATTCATTTTTGCAAATTCTTTCTTCAATGTCAGTCCCCTGTTGCTTTCTTTGTGAAGCAACCTGTTTACGCCCCTGATTTCTGAGTTTCCCTTGCAATGGGCTGCCAATGCTACGAGTGGTGGAAAAAGATCAGGCGCATGAGTGGCGTCGAATTGAAATGCCTTTAGTTCCTGCTTTTTTACCACAACACCTTCTCTCTCCAACTTCACAAAAGCGCCTGCCGATTCCAACGCATCAATCACTTTTTTATCGCCCTGTGTGGAATTTATGTTTGCACCTTTTACAATTACGTCACCCGCAATGGCGCCCGCTACCAGCAGGAACGCTGTGTTACTCCAGTCCCCTTCTACGCGATAGCGCATGCTCATGATTGCGGGGGGCTTCCTGGGAAACACAGTAAATTTCTCATAATTGTCATTTTGAATATGGTAACCAAAATCCTGCAACATATCCAAGGTGAGATCAATGTAAGGCTTGCTTGCCAAATTATTTACCGTGATGCTAACGGGAACAGTACATGCCTTTGCATAAGCGATTAACAAGCCTGTTAAAAATTGTGAACTGAGAGAACCGTCCACTGTAATGTTTGCCGGCTTCATTGGTCCGCGAAGTGTAATAGGAAGCCTTCCACCGTTGGTTTCCACGCGAACTCCGAGGAGCGGAAGAACCGTGTCAAAAAAATCAATAGGCCGTGTAAGAATGCTTCCCTCTCCTGTGAAGGTGATATCATAGTTGAACAACGCGGCCACCGGAACGAACATTCTCAATGATAATCCGCTTTCACCGCAGGAAATTATTGAATGCTTTTTTTTATCGGGAGAAGTGAAAATGTGACTCGAAGAAGTTACCACCAATTCGTTCTTCTTATTATCCACAGTGGCTCCGAGCGTACTGATTATGTTTTGTGCTGCCTTTTCATCATTGCTTTTTCCGGCCTGCGTAATGATTGTAACTCCACCGTAAACCAGTGCCAGTGCACAGGCACGTTGCATACTACTTTTTGATGAAGGAGCCTGGATGGTCCCTGAAATTCTTGAAGGAGAAACGTGTGCGATCAACTTGCGATTTCTTTAAATATTTCATGCAGCCTGTCCATTTCAATTGAATAAACTGACGCATCACCTATTTGGTTTAACAAAACAAAATCAATTTTATTTCCTGACTTCTTTTTATCGTGTTGCAGTATTTCCCAGGTCTTTCCGGGAGCTGCAGTAAATTCTACGGGCAATTGATATTGCTGCAAAAGATGAATCACTTTCTCCGCATCACCGGTTTTAAATCCCTTTATCTTCCCTGAGATGCGGCAGGCGGCTACCATCCCGATGCTGATCGCGCTGCCATGGGAAATCCTGCTCGAATTCTCAATTGCATGCCCGATGGTGTGTCCAAAATTCAACAGCTTCCTGTCTCCTGTTTCATGCTCATCTGTCAACACTACTTTGAACTTCAAGTCAGCATTTTGCTTGATGAGTAAACCGGTGAGTTCTGCCGATGATTGAAATTTCATCAATGAATTTTGCTGAAGAAATGCGAACATACTTTTGTCTTTGATGCAGGCATGCTTAATTATTTCCGCGAAGCCATTCACCCATTCGTCGTCTGGCAATGTATCCAGGAATGTATAGTCGTAAAGTAAAAATTCCGGCTGCCTTATAACTCCCACCAAATTCTTATATACACCCACATCCACACCGTTCTTCCCTCCTACGGCCGCATCTACCATGGCCAGGATTGTTGTGGGTACGAAGCCAAATTTCAGACCGCGCATGTAAACGGAAGCCACGTAACCCGAAATATCAGTTACCACTCCACCTCCCACGCCGACAATAAATGTTTTCCGATCAGCATGTAAACCAATGAGCTGATCGATAACTTCGTTTGCCGTCTCTTGATTTTTGTGCTGCTCGCCGGACCTGATTACAATTGTTGTCCGTTCGAGGAATTTTTCTTTGTGGAGGTCGTGAACATTCTCATCCGTGATGAAAATTGTATTATCCTTCTTTACAACGGTGTCGATCAGTTCAAAATCAACATCAAAAAAACAACTTACTTTTTTACCCGAGAAATTATATTGTAACGTTAAATCACTAACCATTCATAATTTTATTCTGGTGATTAATACTCTCGAGGTGGACGGCATCAAAATATTTTGTAATAAAATCTTTGCTCAGACCGAGCGCCTCTCCTTTTTTGAACGCTCTTGCCAGGATATCATTCCAGCGTCCTGTTTGTAAAATGGTAATGTTATTGTCCCTTTTATATTCTCCTATTTTATCCGCTATTTTCATCCTTTGCCCAATCAGAATGAGCAACTCATCATCGATGTGATTGATCTGTTCCCTTAAGGTAGCCAGTGCCGTGAGAAATTCCTTTTCGTCCGTATTTTCAAAACGCCAGATGAGTGAGTCAAGCATTTCGGAAAGTCTTTCCGGAGTTACCTGTTGCTTTGCATCGCTCCATGCATTATCAGGATCAATATGGGTTTCAATCATCAATCCGTCGAAGTCAAGGTTGATGCTTTTTTGTGCAACCGAAAGAAGCATCGTGCGGTTTCCACAAATGTGAGAAGGGTCACAAATTAATAACATCCCCGGAAATCTTCTTTTCATTTCTATTGGCAAATGCCACATCGGCGCATTACGAAATTCAGTGTTTCCATAGTTTGAAAATCCGCGATGGATCATTCCGACCTGTTTAACACCTGCCTTCTGTAAGCGTTCAATTCCTCCGCTCCACAATTCAAGATCAGGGTTGATCGGATTCTTGATCAGCACAGGGACGTCCACTCCTCGCAATGCATCACAAACTTCCTGCACGCTGAACGGATTAACGGTTGTTCTTGCTCCGATCCAAAGCATATCAACATCAAACTGCAATGCATCCTGCACGTGCTTCGCCGTAGCCACTTCTACCGTGATCGGTAAGCCGGTGATCTTCTTTGCCTGTGCGAGCCATGGCAATCCTTTTACACCGATCCCTTCAAACAATCCGGGCTTCGTACGCGGCTTCCAGATTCCAGCGCGAAGCATATCAACTTTACCTGTTGCTGCGAGCCTGGTGGCAGTTTCCAAAACCTGTTCTTCCGTTTCGGCACTGCATGGGCCGCTGATGATAATAGGGCGCTTGGTCCATTTTTCCTGCATCACCTCTTTCATTGTTTTCGTTTCTGTTTGCATTTTGTAAAATTAATTTTAAAATTTTATAAAATTCCGCCGGCTTTTTATCTCCTGGCGGTTAGTTCTTCTTTGGTCATATTGCTAAAAGAATTCTGGTTTTTAAGGAACATCAATCGCAGCAAAAACTTTTTTCCTTTGGCATTCAAAACCATATCACAAATCATCATCTAAGTTCCTGACTTTAGATCACCTATTTCAATATTCTTGAGATCTTGTTGGCGTTTTCTATTAGCTCCGTCAGGTAACCATAATTTTCTTTTTCCAGGCAACTCTTAAATTTTTTTAATTGAGAAATATGCTCGTTCAACACATCCAACACATTTTCACGATTTTGTTCAAAAACCGGAACCCACATTGCAGGATTACTTTTTGCAAGGCGCACCGTACTTTCAAACCCACCACTTGCTAATTCGAAAATCGCATTTTCTTCCCGCTCTTTTTCCAGCACCGTATTGGCTAACGCAAAGGATGTGATGTGAGAAATATGGCTTACATACGCAGCATGCACGTCATGAGGTTGGGATTTCATGTAGATCAGGCGCATGCCCAATACTGAATACATTTTTTCTGCAAACTCCAGCGCATCGGGATCGCTGTTTTCTTTATCACATATAACAACTGCTTTGTCAACAAAAGCCCCCGGCTCTGCCGCTTGCGGACCTTTGAATTCGGTTCCCCACATGGGATGAGATGCTACAAACCGATTGCGATTCTTACTTACAGAGGCGGCAACGCATATTGCCTCTTTAGTAGATCCTACGTCGATTATAATTTGCCGGTCAACCAGGTCTAAAATACCTGAAATCATTTCCACAGCGCTATCTACCGGCACAGCTAAGATGATCAGATCACTTTTTGAAATGGCTTCTTCCAGTTCATTTATTTCATCCACAATTTTTAAATCCAACGCTTGTTGCTGGTGCAACTTGTCGGATTCAACTCCGATGACCTTTGTTGCGATTTTTTTTTCTTTCAACGCGATGGCAATCGATCCCCCAATTAATCCCGTGCCTACGATGGTGACAATCATATTCAATTGTTGATTCTGTTTATAGCCTCATCAATCTTTTCAATGGTAGTGCAGAGGCTTACTCTGAC
>JBBSPT010000250.1:0-4772 GCA_038258515.1 Chitinophagales bacterium
TGAAATCTTCTTTCCGAATGCGCCATACCAACAAATACAAATTCAATCGCCTGTTAAGCTGGTAATAAATAAGCTTGAATTTACTCCGCTAAAAACTATCTGGAGATAGATTTATAGTGTACAAAATTATTTGAAAATAAATCTTGATGCACTTCATTGTTGCCACTTCTTTCAAATCTGCAAAAGCCAAACTTTTTATCATTTTACTGCAACCTACATTGCGACGATCCTGACAAAAGGACTCGTCTTTGTTGGATTTATTTTTTTTTGTTCCGGTTTGTGTACTTCAGATTTTTGTTTTGTGAAGAATGTGTATTTGTTTGGCAGGATGTAGTAATTCCTTTTTAATTTTTTTCGGGGGGAGCATTTCCTGGTTCCTGCTATTTTACCATAGTTGTTGCTGCCGCTTGTGGTAATCATTTTTTCATCCTCACTTCAATAATATAACATTGCCTGATGAACTTTATCCATTGCCTAATCCTCCGTTGTGATGTATGGGGTTATATCTATTGTAGTTTTTCGGCAATTCTTAACATCAAGCTGCTAATCACACAAATAATTTTAAATCTTCCAAAAAAGAGTTTAAAATTTGTTCGATAGGGCTACTAAGTTTGTACATTTTTTATAGCTATGTCCTGAAAAGTATTTATTACGATTTTTATTTTCAAGACCATATTGGAAACCCTGGAGCCGATACTTCTCACAAGACAATGACGTTCGGACGCGATACCTGTCGAGGCTACGTTTTATGAAACGTTTACAACAAACATGTTAAATAGATAGCTCGACAGTTCTTCCAGTTCTTGCACTTTCATAAATAGCCAAAACAATTTCCACAGATTTTTTGCCTTCTGCCCCATCGATTGCCGGGTCGCTGTTATTTTCAACTGCCTCGATCATATCTTCGATTTGCTTTTGATGCCCAAGGAAGCTGATAGCCGCAGGATCAGACACTCCACCTGCCGAAGTATTCTCCTGCGAAAATATTTCTCTAATTTCTCCATCTGCATCAAGCTCTTTTTCAAAACGCCATTTTATAAGGCTGTTCTCTTCTACAATTGCTGTACCTAAAGTTCCGATGATTTCAATTCTTTTAAAAGAACCAGGATAGGCTGCAGTGCTGCATTCCAATGTTCCTAATGCTCCATTTGCAAATTTTAAAATCGCAACGACTGTATCCTCTACTTCAATATTTTTATGCCGGATGTTCGCCGCGATGGCCTGCACTGTTTTGATGGGCCCCATAATCCATTGCAACAAATCAACAGAATGGATGCCCTGGTTCATAAGCGCACCTCCCCCATCATACTTCCAGGTTCCCCGCCATTGGCCAGACTCATAGTATTCAGCAGTTCTGTGCCACTTCACATATGCGTCTCCGAGCACCAGGTCGCCAAATCTTTTTTCATCTAACGATCGCTTTATTTGTTTGTTCACTTCGTAAAACCTTGAAGGAAAAATAACACCAATTTTTACGGCGGCTTTCTTCGCGGCGCTGATTATCTGGTCACACCTCTCTATGGTTACCTCTAAAGGCTTTTCAATGACGCAGTGTTTTCCTGCTTCAATACACTTCAGCGCCGGCTCAAGGTGAATACCCGATGGAGTACAAATGCATATGATGTCTATTTTTTTCTCGGTAACCAAATCTTCTAAACTTTCGTAGGAGAGACAATTGTATTTTTTCGCGAGGACGTCTGCTTTGCTTTTATGAATATTATAAACGCCTATAAGCCTGGCCTTCCCAATGGCCATAATTGCCTTCGCATGTGTGTCCGAAATTGTTCCGGCTCCAATAATTCCGAAACCAAATATTTTATTTTCCATACATTCAAGATAGACGATTTACCAAAATCATTCAACTCAAATTGAAGGAACTGGTCTTACACAGCGCTCTGATTTACACTCCTGCTTAGTCATTTCCAATTTCCTTGCATTTAACCGATTCTTATTTTTACTATCTTTTCACCTGGTGCCGGGGCAATAATCAATTTTAATCCTGAAATGATTAGAACAAAGTTTGTTTTATGAAATGCTTTAGAAAGAGAAATATTTTTGTCGGCCTTGCCTTTCTCCTTTTTTCTTGTCGTCAACATACGAGCCTGTTCCAGCTAATTCCTTCTTCTAACTCAGGAATTACTTTTAATAACAAGATTGTAGAAAGCGATTCTATCAACCCGATCAACACAACAAATATCTACAATGGTGGTGGTGTCGGTATTGGTGATTTTAATAATGATGGCTTGCAGGACATCTATTTTACAGGAAGCCTCGTGTCAAATAAACTTTACCTGAACAAGGGTGGGATGAAATTTGAAGATATAACTGAAAAGGCGGGAGTGAATGGCGAAGGGAAATGGTGCAGGGGAATTTCAGTTGTTGATATAAACAATGATGGATGGATGGATATGCATGTTTGTGTATCGATGGAAGAAGATCCTCAGAAGAGAAAAAATATTCTTTACATCAATCAAGGCATAAATAAAAACGGAATTCCCATTTTTAAAGATGAAGCTGCTGCTTACGGTCTTGATGATACGACTCACTCCACCATGGCCAATTTCTTTGACTATGATAATGATGGCGACCTGGATATGTATCTCGTCGTAAATCAAATTATTTCCAGCGTGAACCCTGCGATGTATAAAGACAAAATTACCGACGGTTCCTTCCCCAGCACTGGCAGGCTCTACAGGAATGACATGGATGGATCACTGAAGCACCCGTTCTTTACAAATGTTACGAAGAAAGCAGGCGTTACGATTGAAGGTTATGGTCATGGAGCGACCATTGCAGATATCAACAAAGATGGATGGAAAGATATTTTCGTTACCAATGATTTCCTATCAAATGATTTGCTTTATATAAACAATGGTGATGGAACCTTTACCGATAAAGCCGGATCTTATTTCAAGCATACCTCTGCGAATGGAATGGGGCAGGATGTGATCGATATTAATAACGACGGACTCAGCGATATCGTAGAACTTGACATGAATCCGGAAGATAATTATCGAAAAAAAATGATGCTTGGTTCCAACAATTATCAAATATTTCTCTTCTTTGAAAAATTTGGTTACCAACCTCAATACGTAAGAAACTCCGTTCAGCTAAACCTCGGGCCCAGGGTTAACGCCAACGACTCGGTTGGAGATCCTGTTTTTAGCGATGTTGGTTTTTTCTCCGGCATTGCAGAAACCGATTGGAGCTGGACCCCTTTGGTTGCTGACTTTGACAACGATGGTCTCCGCGATTTAATTGTAACGAATGGATTTCCGAAAGACATCACTGACCATGATTTCATTGCCTTCCGCCGCGAATCTTCCTACGTCACCTCCCTGGCCAATACACTGGCGCAAATACCGGAAGTTAAGTTGCACAACTACGGTTTTCGTAATGAGGGAGATTGTAAGTTCAATAATGTAACAAACGACTGGGGTTTAGATAAACCATCCTTTTCTAACGGTGCAGCCTATGCAGATTTGGATAACGACGGCGATCTTGATATGGTCGTGAACAACATCAACGATGAAGTGTCTCTCTATGAAAACAGCTTGATGGACTCGAAACCCAAGGGAACACATTTTTTATCAGTGCAGTTATCAGGAGATGCACAAAATATAAATGGCATCGGAACCTGGATAGAATTGTATTATGGAAAAAATCACCAGGCATACGAACAAACCCCTTATCGCGGCTACCTATCGTCGGTACAACTGAATCCTCACTTCGGTTTAGATTCTGCCAATGTTGATTCTATCATCATTAAATGGCCCGATGGAACGAAACAATCTCTTCAAAATGTTTCATCTGATCAAACGATAAAAGTTTCTAAAAAAAATGCGAACGAAAAATATGAATGGACACAAGACCTGTTTGCAAAACAGACTCTTTTTGAAGATGTGACTGACTCCTTAAACATTCATTATTTACATTCCCAACAGGAATACATTGACTTCAATATTCAGAAATTAATTCCTCACAAGTTCTCTGCCTACGGACCATCACTGGCTGCGGGAGACGTCAATGGAGATGGATTGGATGATGTTATCGTTGGCGGCAATGCAACTTTTGAATCCGTATTGTTGTTGCAACAAAAAAATGGTCACTTTTTGCGGAAGACATTAATTCCAGCAAACGATAAGACTGATTTTCAATTCCAGGATATGGGAATTCTTCTTTTTGATGCCGACGGAGATGGCGATTTGGATCTTTATATCGCCAGAGGTGGATATGGAGATAAACCGAATTCCATTGCTTACCAGGATCAATTTTATGTTAATGATGGAGCAGGAAATTTCGGGCCAGTGATTAATGCGCTGCCTGTCAATCTTACCAGCAAATCATGCGTTCGTGCGGTAGACTATGACAAGGATGGCGACCTTGATCTTTTTGTCGCCGGCAGAGTGGAGCCATGGAATTATCCCAAACCTGTTTCGAGTTTCATCTACCGAAACGACTCAAGAGATGGACAAATAAAGTTTACAGACGTCACTGCCCAGATAGCAAAGGATTTGGTTAACGCAGGCCTCGTTTGCGATGCAATCTTTACTGACTTCGATAATGACGGCTGGCCGGATCTCATGCTCACCGGAGAATGGATGCCCGTAACATTTTTAAAAAATGACAAAGGTGTTTTTAAAAATGTAAATACGAAAACGGGTATAGCGGACAATGTTGGATGGTGGACCAGCATCACTTCCGGAGATTTTGATAATGATGGTGACATCGATTATGTGATTGGAAACCTTGGAGAAAATTCATTCTTTAAA
>JBBSPT010000251.1:0-4759 GCA_038258515.1 Chitinophagales bacterium
GGAAAAAAGGCGCTACCAAACGTCTCGGGGATCCTTCATTGGTGCAGCAGCTAATGATAAATTATTCATCAAAAAAGTTTTTAGTAAAATTTGTTTTGTTTGCTACTGCTTTTGTTTTATGTGGTGTAGCATTGGCCGGTCTGGTGATTCCTGATGGAACACAAAAGGTGAGGCGTAAAGGAATGGACGTGATGTTTGCACTCGATGTAAGCAAGAGCATGCTGGCGCAGGACGTGAAACCAAACCGGCTTGAACGTGCCAAACAGGTCATTTCAAATATTATCAACAGTTCGCCCGATGACCGGATCGGAATAGTTGTCTTTGCAGGCCGTGCATATCTTCAAATGCCGCTTACTACTGACCATGCTGCCGCGAGAATGTATCTTGCTTCAGCATCACCTGACGATATTCCAACGCAGGGAACCGTAATCAGCCAGGCGCTGAAAATGAGTGGAGCTTCGTTCAACCCAAAGGACAAAACATTTAAATCAATCGTGTTGCTAAGCGATGGAGAAGACCACGATAAGGATGCGCTGAAAATCGTGAAACAGCTTACTTCCGAAGGAGTAAGTATAAACACGATTGGCATAGGATCGTCAGGTGGTGCGCCAATTGCGGATCCCGAAACCGGTAAGTATAAAACGGATGAAAATGGAAATGTGATCATTTCAAAACTGAATCAACCGGAATTGAAGGACATAGCAGAAAAAGGAAATGGGATTTATCAGCATTATACAACCACAGACCAGGTTGCATCAAACATAAAGGAAAGATTGGCAGGCATGGGAAGCACGGTTATTAGCGACAAATCGTTTGATTCTTACCGGCAATTTTTCCAATACTTTTTAGCAGTTGCATTAGTTTTGCTCCTCCTCGAATTTTTTCTGTCAGATAAGAAAAGAATGAATAGAAAAATAACTGCGACCGGTCTTTCCATGTTTTTCTTAGTTGCAAGTTCATCAGGTCAAAATGTCAATAGCTCAATCAAAAAAGGAAATGAATCGTATAAAAAAGGCGAGTTCGACAGGGCTGAAACTTTTTATATTGATGCACAAAAAAAAGATGAGAAAAATACTACGGCCAGTTATAATCTTGGAAATGCTTATTACCGGAAAGAGAAAACAGAAGAAGCTGCCGATGCGTTTAGCGCCACTATTAAGAATTCAAATGATAATAACATAAAACAAATGGCCTACTACAATAAGGGAGTATCCTACCAAAAGGCAAATAAACTTCCTGAGTGTATTTTGGCATATAAAAACGCACTCATACTTGACCCAAATGATGAGGATGCCCGTCAAAATCTTCAGCGAGCATTAAAGGAGCAAAAGCAAAAGGAGGAGAAGAAAGACAATAAGAAAGAAGACAAGAAGGATAAGAAGGAACAGCAAGACAAGAAAGACGAACAAAAAAAGGAGGAGCCTAAACCACAGCCTTCCAAAATTTCCAGGCAGGATGCAGAAGAAAAACTGAAATCTCTCCTTGAAAAGGAGAAAGCTCTCCAGGAGAAACTCCATAAGATCAAAGGATCAGACGGTATTGACAGGCCGGAGAAAGATTGGTGATGTTTTACTTTAAACTTAATCCCTGAGCAAAAACAAGGTTTACGATTTCCTGCACTTATGAAAAGCTTGCGATCGAAAGTGAAATAAACAGACATTCTATAATCGTATTTTTGCTTTTTAATTTTCTAAGGATGGAACTATTTGCAGAATCGCTAACCGGGTACCAAAGGCTGCCTACGCTCGAAGTGAAAGTGGGTGACCTTATTCTTGGCAACAATCACCCAATCCGGATACAAACGATGACGACAACAGATACGATGGACACGGCGGCCACTGTTGCCCAAAGTATCCGCTGCATTGAAGCCGGCGCTGAACTTGTCCGCATAACAGCGCCTTCAAAAAAGGAAGCAGAAAATTTACTTAACATTAAAAATGAACTGCGGATAAGAGGCTACTCTACTCCGTTAGTAGCTGATATTCATTTCACACCCAACGCCGCAGAGATCGCTGCACGCATCGTGGAAAAAGTAAGAGTGAACCCCGGGAATTATGTTGACAAAAAAAAGTTTGAGCAAATAGAATATTCAGATGCCGATTACCTGGAAGAAATCGAACGTATAAGAAACCGGTTTACGCCACTGGTTCGCATCTGTAAAGAATATGGCACTGCCATGCGAATAGGTACGAATCACGGTTCGCTGAGCGACCGCATCATGAGCAGATATGGAGACACCGCCAACGGAATGGTGGAAAGCGCGATGGAATTTTTACGCATTGCACGGGATGAATCATACCATAACATTGTGCTGAGCATGAAGAGCAGCAATCCCCAGGTAATGATCCAGGCGTATCGGCTTCTGATAAATCACATGATGAATGAATTCAAAGAATGCTATCCTTTGCATCTCGGCGTCACTGAAGCTGGAGATGGCGAAGACGGCCGCATCAAATCAGCAATTGGAATTGGGGCGTTGCTCGAAGATGGCATAGGGGATACCATTCGCGTTTCTCTCACGGAGGATC
The DNA here is from genome assembly GCA_038258515.1 of Chitinophagales bacterium. Lineage (GTDB taxonomy): Bacteria > Bacteroidota > Bacteroidia > Chitinophagales > Chitinophagaceae > Ginsengibacter. The sequence goes on from JBBSPT010000251.1 coordinate 2,529, forward strand.
CTGAATTTGAAATTCCTGTTTGCAAGCATCTTGTCGCGAGATATTCTGCGCAGCAAAACTTTCCGGTTAGCCAGGTTCCTTCGATAGAAAAATTACCTTACAATCCTTTCGAATACAGTCGAAGGGAAACATTTGAAATAAGCAATATCGGCGGGAAAAATGTACCTGCAGTCATAGCTGATCTCAGTAAGATTGACCACGTAGCAACAACCGATCTTCATGGAATTGGTTACACCTATGATTCCGCCACAGATAAATGGTTGATCGGCGATGCTGCTGCGGACTATATTTATTGTGGAACGACTGTTGACTTTGAAATTCCGGGAACATTAAAAGTCCTGTTGCCTCACTCTCAATGGGCAGGCACCAATCAGAAAGATAAATATTTTCCTGTTTTTAAAAGCGAAGATTACCTGGACGACTCAAATGAGAAATCGGAACTCATGAATTTCGTCATGGTTGATTGTTTCAGTAACGAACAGGTTTATGATTCAGCGATATTGCAAATATTTAAGTCCGACCCAACGGCTGTGTTATGCCTGAGTTCTACCAACAAAAACAGCGTACAAAGCATTCGCCGGATGTTTATAGAATTGATGGAGCAAGAAATAAAAAATCCCGCAGTCATCATCTGCGACAGCAATCAATCAACTGATGAAAGCCTGATTGACTATGCTGTGGAAACAGGCTCGCTATTGATCGATGGCTTTGGTGATGGAATCTGCCTGGGTTTTCACTATGGCGATTCATCCGTATCTGCACCGTTGAAATATCTGAACAATATCGCCTTTGGGATTTTGCAAGCTGCACGCACAAGAATTTCGAAGACAGAATATATCAGTTGCCCAAGTTGTGGGCGAACCTTATTTGATCTGCAGGAAACCACTGCCAGGATAAGATCCGTAACGAATCATCTGAAGGGCGTTAAAATTGCAATCATGGGTTGCATTGTAAATGGCCCCGGAGAAATGGCAGATGCTGATTTCGGCTATGTTGGGAGCGGTCCCGGGAAAATTACTTTATACCGGGGAAAAGAAATTGTAAAGCGCAATGTTCCGAGTGAGGTGGCTGTGGATGAACTGATTATTTTACTCAAGGAAAACAATGCCTGGGTGGAAGTGTAGCCGTATGCAATGCCAGGTGCTCTTTCCCTATATCCAATCTTACAGTTTCAGATTATTTTATTTTCTGCATTATCTAAGAGGTTTTTTCAAAAAAATTTTATCTAAAAATGACAACTGATTTTTTAGTGATTGGCTCTGGAATCGCCGGGCTTACCTATTCGTTGAAAGTTGCGGAAGACTGCCCGGATAAGACGGTAACAATTCTTACAAAAACTGTAAGTGACGAGACGAATACGAAATACGCCCAAGGCGGTGTTGCCGGGGTTACTGATTTTGATAATGATAGTTTTGCAAAACATATTGAGGATACACTCATTGCCGGTGACGGACTTTGCGATCCGCAAATTGTTGAGATTGTTGTGAAAGAAGGCGTGGAAAGAATTCGTGAGATCATAAATTGGGGGGCACATTTTGATAAAGAACATAATGGAGAATACGCCCTGGGAAAAGAAGGCGGTCATAGTGAGTCACGCATTTTGCATCACAAAGACGTTACAGGGAAGGAATTAGAGAATACCCTGCTTGCTGCGATAGAAAGCAAACCAAACATCAAGCTCATCAGCCATTGCTTTGTTATTGATATAATTACCCAGCACCATCTTGGCTACCTTGTTACTAAATCCACACCGGATATAGAATGCTTTGGAGTGTATGTTTTAAATATGGTGTCAAATAAGATCGAAAAAATTCATTCTAAAATTACTTTGCTTGCAACTGGCGGCAATGGCCAGGTGTATCGTACAACTACTAATCCTTCCATAGCGACCGGCGATGGCGTCGCAATGATGTACCGGGCAAAAGGCAGGATTGAAAATATGGAATTTATTCAGTTTCATCCTACGGCTTTGTATGAAGCAGGGGTGAGCGGACAATCATTTTTGATCACTGAAGCAGTAAGAGGTGACGGAGCAATTTTACGAAATAATAAAGGCGAGGCTTTCATGCTTCGCTACGATGAAAGAAAGGATCTTGCTCCGCGGGACATCGTTGCAAGGGCAATAGACAGTGAGATGAAGATCAACGGTACGGAACATGTGTTCCTGGATTGCACTCACATGAACATGGAAAAATTCTTTCATCATTTTCCTAACATCACTGAGAAATGCA
>JBBSPT010000252.1:0-4735 GCA_038258515.1 Chitinophagales bacterium
CTGTTTTTATTTGCAGGTAATTGATTTCTCAATATGAGTTAAAACCGATGCTCATTAAGGCTTTTTTTGTGCTAATTTTGATATGTTAAAACAAGCCAACATCGAATGCAATTGGATGGTGAAAAAAGGATTGCGAAACCGTTAACTCACCTGGCTTGGATGACGAAGGTTAACCAATATCCGATATCCGATATCTGCTGAAACAGGAGTTAAATAAGGTTGCTGAACATATTTTAAAAAAAATCAAATGGAAGAAAACGGAAAAGACATTAGCCGCAGGGAATTTATCAATGGAACAGGCGCATTCATGACACTCGCTATGGCTGGATCTCCATTTAATTCTAATCTGTTTGATAGAGATATCAAAAAGAAAACAAAAATCAGGATTAAAAATGTTGACTCAAATTTTGAAAGGGAGCCACTTTTTCCTTACCGGTTTAAAGGCAGTTTTATAACAGAGGCCTGGCAAACCGCAGCCTTTCTTGAATCGCAATCCGGCATTCATAAAATAGGACTTGAGACGCAGAGTGTGCTTTGGTCAGATTCGCAAGTATTTGCTGCTCATTCTTCGAGTGGCGGAAACGCGTTGATGTTTGCAATGACTGATAAGGCTTTGCAACTTATGAAGGGAAATTCTTTTACGAATCCGATAGACCTGCTTGATGAGCTTCTGCCGCAGGTATATGAGTATGGGAAAAAGATAAGCGGTAACCCGGAACTGAGAAAAACATTCGCTTTGAACTCCCTTGTATGTGTTGACAATGCTGCATGGCTGTTGTATGCTGCAGAGAATAATATCACGCAATTTGATGCCTTGATCCCGGAAGAATATAAACCCGGACTATCATACCGGCATGATAAAGTTGCAAGTATGCCTTCTTTTGGTGTGGGTACAAAAATTGAAAAGATCAAGGCTGCTGCAGACGAGGGATATTTTATTTTAAAACTTAAGACCGGTGCGCCCGGCACCCAAAAAGAAATGTTGGAAAAGGATATAGAGTTCCTGACTGCTGTTCATGCGGCAATCGGGCATTATGAAACTCCTTATACTAAAAATGGAAAAATTCCATATTACTTCGATGCCAATGGAAGGTATGATGAGAAGGATACTCTTTCACGTTTTCTTGATCATGCAAAAAAAATAGGCGCTTTTGATCAGATTGCCGTTGTGGAAGAACCGTTCGGCGAAAGAAATGATGGGTATGTTGGCGATATGGGAGTGACAATTGCAGCGGATGAGAGTGCTCACACGGTGCAGGATGCCGCGATGCGCATTGAGCAAGGATATGGAGCAATGGCAGTAAAAGCGGTAGCCAAAACATTGAGTATGACGATGAAAATTACGCAGCTTGCCTATGAAAAGAAGATCCCTTGTTTCTGTGCAGACTTAACAGTGAACCCCATACTGGTTGACTGGAATAAATGTGTAGCGGCCCGTTTACCGCCTTTTGCAAACCTCGGCATAGGCCTTCAGGAAACGAATGGTCATCAATATTATAAAAACTGGAATACCATGATGACCTATCATCCCATGGCAGGAGCAAAATGGACCCAGACACAGGAAGGAGTCTATCTAACAGATCAATCTTTTTATGATGCAAGCGGAGGGATTTTTCAACCTTCACCTCATTATGAGCAACTGTTTAGCCAGGAACAGAAGTGACGTTTTGTTTTTAAAATTATTTCTACGAGCAGAATTATAAATTCATTGTTCGTGTGCATGACATAAAAATATGGGCTGAATTTTATAAAATAAGCAGCTATTCTGAATGAATATGAAATCCAAATCTGTGATAAGTATATTGTAGCAAAGGAACTACAGATCAAACACTGTTTTTTTTTCTAAAAAAATTTGAAAAGAAATCATGTGAAAAAGAAGTAAATAAATTAAGCAATGTAACCCATTGACATTTTTGCAATGCTGTACGATATCGATGACACAAAAAAATGAAAATCTTGAAGCCGACTAACATGATAAGAGAATCGATTGTTTTCGTTCTCCTCTTTTGCCTTATTGCCTGTAACAATAAAACGGAAATAAATAAAACTTCTTCACAAGGAAGTTTATCTGCGTCGGAGGCCATCACTACCTTCCGGCTACCTGAAGGATTTAAAATTGAATTAGTGGCATCTGAACCACTGATTGCGGATCCTGTTGCGATGGATGTTGATGAAAACGGCAACATGTATGTTGTGGAGTTACACGGTTATCCACTGGATACATCGGGTTTAGGAAAAATAAAATTACTTACTGATTCTGATGGCGATGGTATTCCTGACAAGAGCATCGTGTTTGCAGATCATCTTAGAATGCCCACAGGTATTATGCGATGGAAGAAAGGAGTTTTAGTGGTGGATGTACCCGATATCATTTATCTCGAAGACTCCGATGACGATGGAAAGGCCGACATAAAAAGAACAATGATTACAGGTGTTGCATTAACCAATCCCCAGCATATCGCCAACACTCCCATCTTTGGGTTAGACAACTGGATTTACCTTGCGCACATGGGTTCGGTAACACCAAGAGTTTCAATGGAATTCAGTGACAGCGGCAGTATTGTGCGTTACGTGGATGATCCCTCGGCAAAAACATTACCCCGAAATGCAGATGGAAGAAATATTCGTTTCAAGCCCGATAGCCACGATATAGAAATGCTTTCAGGATCTACGCAATATGGACAAACATTTGATAATTGGGGTCACCACCTTGCTACTGACAACTCAGATCATTTATACCATGAAGTAATTGCTGCAAGGTATTTACAACGCAATCCTAATCTGTTGGTGGAAGATGCGTCGGACTACATACCCGATCATGGTAATAACTGTGAAGTATATCCCATCACTGTCAACCCCGAAAACCAGTTACTCACGGGCAGGGGAATTATCACCTCTTCATGCGGAGTCACCTGGTACCAGGGCGGTTTATTCCCCGACAGCTTTAACAACGTAACTTTTATCGCTGAACCCGTAAGCAACATTGTACATGCAGACCGTATTAATGAGAAAGGGGCAACATTTTCTGCATCAAGAGTGTATGAGAAAAAAGAATTTCTTGCATCAACAGATGGTTGGAGCAGGCCTGTGCAATTCTATATAGGCCCTGATGGTGCATTGTATATGATGGATTATTACCGGCAAATCATTGAGCATCCAGAATGGATGAGTGAAGATGTGATCAAATCAGGAGCATTGTATAATGGCGCTGAAAAAGGCCGGATTTATCGTATTACGCCAACGGCAACACCAAAAATGGACTGGCTTAATAAAATCAATCTTGGTAAAGCATCGACCACGGAACTGGTACAAACCTTAACCAGTAATAATATCTGGTGGCGTCGAAATGCGCAGCGTTTATTAATGGATAGAAAAGATGCCAACGCCATCGGCCTGCTAAAAAGTCTGTTAGATACTACTACATCATCAACTGCGGCAGTGCATGCACTATGGACCCTGGAAGGGTTTCATGCAAACGATGCAGCAACACTTGCCAAAGCACTACACAACCCCGAAGCAGGCGTTCGTGAAAATGCCATTCAGGTTGCAGAGATGCACCTGACTGATTTCCCATCACTTGAAAAAGAATTACTGCTATTGCAAAACGATCCTTCAGCTAAAGTGAGATACCAGTTGCTTTGTACGCTGGGAGATATTCACAATGCAGGAAGCGACGCTGCACAACAACGAATACTGATGAATGATATTGAAGACAAATGGGTACAAATAGCAGCGCTAACTTCAGCAAAGAGTAACGAACTGGCTTTGCTCCAAAAAAGTGTCCAGGCTTTTTCATCTGCATCCGAAGGCAAGGCGCTGTTCTTTACGAATTGCGCAAACTTAGTTGGCGTTTCGCAGCAAACAGAAGACATTAAAAAAGTGATTCAGTTGGCCGCAAACAATAATTCATCAAAATCAGACTGGTGGCAGGCTGCATGCCTTAAAGGTTTGTCGTCATCAATTTCTTCAAAGGGAATTCCGGCAGGAAACCTTGACGCGGAGAAATCATTATTGCTGTCAAAATTTTCCGCGACAGCTCCGCCATTGATACGCAAAGCAAGTATTGAGCTTTTGTCTAAACTTGGTCCAACAGAAAATAATAATTGGGCCACAACGCTGAACCTGGCAAAAGATGCTGCCGCAAATACAAAGGTCGCTGAAGCATATCGGAATGATGCTATCACGTTTCTGGCAATGGATAAAAAAGGAGATTACAGTTCAATGCTTGAAAAAATAATCACTTCTGATGAACCGGTGAGCCTGCAGAAAAACGCATTGCGGACTTATAACAAGCTTTCACCTAATAACGCCAGCGAGTTCATTGTCCGCAGTTGGAAAAGTCTTCCACAGGATTTACGCGAAGTCGGAATGCATGTATTTGGCTCGTCAACAGCCAACAGTAATATACTACTGGATGCAGTGAAAAATGGCACCATACAATCCACTGAGGTAAGCTGGCCGATGAAAGAGAATCTTGCGAATAGCGACGATTCAAGGGTTCGCAACCGTGCGAGGGGATTGATTGTGTCGGAGATTGAAAGTAGGGAAGAGGTTTATAAACAATACCTGTCTGTGCTCAGCATGAAAGGAGATGCAGCCAAAGGAAGAATTGTATTCTCAACTGTTTGTGGTGTCTGTCACCAATACCAGGGCCAGTATGGCATCTCATTTGGCCCCGATCTGGCTTCCATACAAAATCGAGAAAAGGCATCGATTATGACAGATGTACTAAACC
>JBBSPT010000253.1:0-4715 GCA_038258515.1 Chitinophagales bacterium
CAAACTATCTGAGAATATTCTGTGAAATGAATTTCACCAGAAATCTAAAACTGAAGAATTCATTCACCTGCCAAAACGAACTATTCAAATTCCAACAGTCCAAACCTTTCATAATCATGATAGCCTTTGCGTGTTAATTGCCAGCTTGAATAAACCGGGTTTGCGTCGTAATCAATCCTGTAAAAATTTGCACGCCATTTTGTTCCTTTTGATGGGGGAACATTTTCCATTGGGACAAGCAGTGCGAAAGGAATAAAAAATTCGGCCGTCCAGTTGAATCTCGTATCACCGGCATTCTTATCATGAATCTTAACTGCATGAATGATCTTGCGTGAACTCCTTGTTCCCCATGGCTTCCATCCGCCCGTGTTTCCGTTTTTGTTTATGATAAGAATGGGCAACTCATAATTCAAAGGTGATAGTTCATATTCGAAATAGAGAGGCACTGTTGTGTCCGGCCGGAAAAATGCTTCTATCACATCTTCATTATACAATGCACCAAAATCTTCCCTGATAGTTGATGTAATCACACTGTCTTCGCATTGATACAAACAATAAATTCCTTTATCAGAATACAAGATTTTGAAAAGCGTTTTATAAGAAGGATCAGGCGCATTGCCCTCAGGCTTCATTCTCCATCCTTCGCTTACAAGTGTCTTCCTGTCTCGCTGCGTTATCGTGTGCCAGGTGGCGCCGTTCCAATTAGGAGCGGTACCATCGCCGGTGAATGTAAAATCTTCAGTAGGTTTTACAATAATCTTATTACCCCCATCTTGCTGGGCATACAAATATGAAAATGAAAAAACAATACTAAAAAGCAGCAACAAAAACTTTGTGAATCGTGTCTTTTTCATGAATCAGTTTTATCAATTTACATACCGCAAGTTGGGAGTCAAAAGCGTTACCGTAATTTACTTTTTAAATGATCTTCCAGGCTTATCAACCCGAAACATTTCGATATTGCCGCGATCCTGCAAAGTTGAATAAACTGTTCTCCCATCTTCGCCACCGAACGCTATATTACTTGGCTTTTTGCCGGTCAATGTAATTTCCTCCAACAGCTTTCCTTCCGGTGAAATCTTTGCTACTGTCCCTTTTCCGTGCCTGGCAATGTAAAGATTTCCATCTATGTCGCACCGCATTCCGTCCATGCCGAAGTCAGGAAATTCAGTGAGAATTCTTTTGTTGCTTAGTGTACCGCTATCAGACAAATCGTAAACCCACACCTTGCGTTGAACGGATTCATTGACGTATAATTTTTTGTTATCAGGACTCACCTCGATTCCATTCGTAGTTCCCATACTGTCTTCAAGAATAGTCATTTTTCCATCCGTATCAATTCTCCATATTCTACCTGTGTTGTCTTTCCATTTTGGGTCGCTGGCATACAACCTGTCTTGTCCATCGATCGCAATGTCATTCGGTTGATTCATCGTGGAGTCATGTGCATACACATCTAATTGTTTGCTTCCCATATCTACTTTGAGAATATTATGGTTTGTGTAGTCGGCAATCAACATTTCTCCTTTACTGTTGAAACGAATTCCGTTGGCCACACTGCCGTTGGGTAATTCGATGAAGATGCTTCCTTTGCCATCAGGCGTTACTTTACCAATCGTTCCTTCTTTCTCATAATTTACAGCGTACAAGTTTCCATCGTTATCAACTGCCGGTCCCTCTGCTCCGGAAGTGAAGCTATTGACCGGTGTAAAGTCTGAAGCCTTATATAACACCTCTGAATCATCTGTCCCGTTTGAGGAATTACAGGAAACAGCAATGCTTAGTAAAAGAAAAAGACAGGGAGAAAATAATTTTTTCATAAAATGCATTTTAATTTTTATTGGTTTTTGATACTACTTTCTTTTTGCGTAAATCGGGTCAGCAATTCCGTTCAGATCGTAAACGATGCGGCCACCCATGATGGTCATTGCACATTCAAACTTTTGCTTGCCATTTATCTTGTAACCGGTTTTGTCATAAAATCCAAAATCGCCTTGCTTCAGATCAAGCAGTGCAATATCTGCAATGCCGCCAACTGAGATATTACCGAGTTCTTCCCGATGGATGACCTGCGCAGGCTCCCAGGTGGCTGCCTTGATCACTTCGTTTAATGGCATTCCAATTACTAAAAATTTCGACATGATGTCCAGGATGTTTTTCATGGAAGCATTCATACTTCCGGTATGAAGATCAGTGCTGATGGTATTTGGAAGGAAGCCCTGCTTTATTGCCGGAATGGCTTGCGAAAAATTAAAACTTGCACCGCCATAACCAACGTCGAAAATTATACCGCGCTTTTTCGCATCCCAGATAAATGGCTTTACTTTTTGAGTTTGCTCGTCAACGACAGTCTCTCTAACGTTGCCATCTAACAGAGTATAAGTATGAGTAAAAATATCTCCTGGCCTTAGGTGCTTCATATACAATTCTTCAAGTGACAACGGAGGATTGGCTCCGCCAAAATCAACCATGACAGGAATATTTGCTTGTTTGCCTGCCTCAACCGCACGGTCAACAGGTGTCCAGTCATGACCTGAAAAATGAGCCACCTTGAATCCGATGATGTCGTCCTTATATTGATTGGCCACCATTGCGCTAAGCTTCGGATTCATGTCATTCTCATCCTGTTCCCAGGCGCCGCCGCGCATTCCCTCGCCAACAATATTTAAAAAAGAAAGAACTCTTGTCTGTGAATTATCAATCACATTTTGCTTGAATAGCGGAAACGATTTCCAACCTGCGCCGCCTGCATCAGCAATCGTGGTTACTCCAACCCTAAAGGTAAAGCCGTCCGGTGGTAGTGCTACCAATCCATTACTGAGGTAGTGATCGGGTTCGGTGCCAAAGAAAACGTGCGTGTGCAAATCAATGAGACCCGGAGTTACTAAAAGACCATTTGCATTCACCACTTGTGCGGCTTGTTTTGTGTCAATGTTTTTTGCAACCTCTGCGATCTTTCCATTGCTGATGGCGACGTCCATGATAGCATCCATATTATTTTTGGCGTCGATTACGTGACCGCCTTTAATGACAATATCATAAGACTGAGCCGAAACAAAAAAGCTGCAACACAGGAACATGAAAAAGAATGAACAAACAGTTTTTTTCATAATTTTTGTTTTTGTAATTATTATATGAATTCAATGAAAATATTTAAAAATGTTCTGACACGTCAACTATTTCTTTCGCCTTGCAGCCACCTCTTCCGCGGATATTGCGTCAGGATTGTCATTATAGTGCTGCCTGATGTAAGTTAACACCTGCGCGATTTCTTCATCTTTCAAAAAACTGTGCTGAGGCATCTGACCGCTGTAGGATTTGCCATTTACCGAAATGGGTTCGTTCAAACCGTTTAACACGACATCAATAAGGCTCTTCTTCTCTCCATTCACCCAGTCAGAATTTTTAACCGGCGGGAAACGGCTTCCATCACCACTTCCACTGTGCTGGTGGCAGGAGATACAATAAGTATTGTACACCTGGCTGCCGGGCAATCCTGAGTCTTTAAAAAGATTATCCTTCACTTCATCGGGTGTCCGGATGTTTGAATTTTGTTTTCTTCTTTCCATCCCGGCTAATTCTGCTTCGCCAAATTTATTTTTATCTCCCTTGTACATGATACGCCAAATTTTTCCTTTCCTGGAATCACCAATGTACAGAGAACCATCGGGCCCCATCGCCAAAGCCATCGGCCTGTACTCTGCATCGTTGGTGCTTACGATTGGATCGACTTGGGCAAACCCATCTGCGAAAACTTCCCAATCACCCGAAGGTTGCCCGTTTTTAAAAGGAACGAAGCAAACAAAATATCCGGCTTGCGGGTAAGGAGATCTGTTAGTAGAGCCATGGAAGGCGATGAAGGCTCCATGTTTATAACGTTCAGGAAATTGATCTCCTTCATAAAATAATAAATCATTTGGCGCCCAATGTCCGGGGAAACCCATAACAGGCAACTGGACGGAAGAATCCCTTACAGGCATCCTTCCATCGCCACCATATTCAGGAGCCAGCACATTTTTCTTTTGAAACTGATCGTAGTAGCTATACGGCCATCCGAAATTATTTCCCTCATTCACCCTTAGAAATTCTTCGGAAGGTAAGACCGCATTTTGCCACGGAGAAAACTTGTCCGGCCATAACATGTGCAAATCATCCCTGCCATGCATCACTATATATAAATTTTTGTCATCCTTGTTCCAGTCCATAGCCACTACGCTTCTTATACCGGTGGCGAACTTTTTACCGTCTTCCTGTTTAAGGCCGGTTTTGTTTGCATCGAACTGCCAGATGCCGCCATAGTGTTCCAACTCCGGGCAGGGATCGAGTCCCGCAAATCCTGGTGTACCTCCGGGAGTTCTGACGAGATCCTGGCAAGCATTGGATGGCGCACCAAATGGAACATACATGTGTCCTTTGTCGTCGAAAGCAATTGGCTTCGTAATGTGCCAATGCGAGCCGTTTGCATATTCCTCTGTAAGTACTATTTCCCTTTCGCTTTCAGGAACTAACTTCCCGGGGGTTAATTTATTTCTATAGATGACCAATTCAGATCCATAATACAAATAGCCATCATGAATTCTCATGCAGTTGGCCATGCCGCCCCCATTATCATAATCCCCAAAACGAATGATTGAATCAGCTTTGCCATCATGATCCAAATCTCTCAACGCTACGTTTCCACCTTTCTCTTTTCTTGAATAATTCAACTTCACATA
>JBBSPT010000254.1:0-4714 GCA_038258515.1 Chitinophagales bacterium
ATGATGTTGACTTTTTATACGACCGTTTTCTTGAAGTGGCGGATACAAAAAAAGAAATTGGTGATGGTGACCTTGACGCTTTAGCTATCGCTTATAAGGAGAAGACAATCGTTACTACGTAGTTTTCATGCGGTTTAGTTTTAGTTTAGTGGGGGAGTCATCCCCCGCTTTTTTTCTAAATCAACGCCAAATAAAAATCGCAGATCATTGCCAGGGATATCTGCCGGTTAGTGAAAGAGCGACATTAAAATAGACACAAAATAAAATTGAAATGATTGAATTAACACCCGCTGATGTTACGATATTGGATATAGTATGAAACAAAAAACACTTCTTGAAGTTAAAGACCTCAAATTAAGTTCTGCGGAAAAAAAAATTATGAATAGCATCTCATTTTCGATAAAAGAAGGAGAGAGACTTGCAATTGCAGGGCCGTCCGGTAGCGGCAAATCTTCTCTGATAAAGGCTTTAGCCGGAGGACATGGCGCAGGATGTGTAAACGTATTTAGTGAAAATGGGCACAAACCTCACATAGTAACAGTTTCTCATCAACATCAATTTAAAAACCTTTCAAACACTTCTTCTTTTTACTACCAACAACGCTTTAATTCTTGCGATTCGGATGACGCAATAACTGTCAATGAAGGTTTGTTGGCAACTGGTGCTGCCCAGGAAACGGTAAATGAAACACTTGATCTCTTAGGAATCGGGACACTTCAATTCACCCGGCTGATTCAGTTATCAAACGGCGAACATAAAAGATTTCAAATTGCCAAAGCAGTGTTGCAAAAAGCTGACTGGATCTTTTTGGACAGTCCATTTACGGGGCTTGATAAAGATGCCAGGCGAATGCTGAATAATATTTTGGAGAAATTAATTTCCACCGGCATTAATATTCTGTTAGTTACCTCTGTTACCAATATTCCGCAATCAATCACTCATGTTGCTCTGCTGGATAATGGTGAGTTAAAAGAAAAACAAGCGAGAGCTGATTTTGAAAAGTCGAACGCTTCGCTTCTCCTTCAGCACAAGTTACCGGTGATGAACAAAACACACTTGCAGGAAATGCCACCTGCATATCGATATGAAGATTTTTCAGTTGCAATTAAAATGGTTGATGTGAATGTAAATTATAGCAACAAAAAAATCCTCGAAAATATCAATTGGGTCGTAAAGAAAGGCGAATGCTGGAACGTATCGGGTCACAACGGTTCGGGAAAGTCCACGCTCCTAAGTTTGGTCACCGGCGACAATCCGCAGGCTTTTGCAAATGACATTTACTTGTTTGACAGGAGAAAAGGAAGCGGAGAAACAATATGGGATATCAAAAGAAAAATTGGATACGTGTCTCCGGAATTGCATCATTACTTTGACGCAGGCAGCCCGTGTTTCGAAATTGTTGCCTCGGGGTTATTTGATACAATCGGTTTGTTCAGGCAACTGAACGAAAAACAAAAATCGTTAGTCCATAACTGGATGTCATTAATGCAAATAGAAAATTTTGAAAAGCGAATGTTCAGGCAGCTTTCGAATGGCGAGCAAAGACTGGTCTTACTAACCCGTGCATTGATAAAAAATCCGCCTCTGTTAATTTTGGATGAACCTTGCCAGGGATTAGATGCTGAAGTAAGCAGTTGGTTTATCGATTCGATCAACGATATATGTGTGAGTATGCAAAAGACACTCGTGTATGTGAGTCACTATGAACAGGAAATCCCGGTTTGCGTAACGAAAGTTTTAAAACTAAATCACGGCAGAATAGCTGCTTAGAAAATATTGTAATTATCCGACAATGGAGAAAAAGATAGCGGTCATATTTGGAGATGGAATCGGTCCGGAAGTAACGCGCCAGGCAATCAAAGTTTTGAACGCTGTTGCTGCGAAATACCAGCATAGCTTTAAATATTCCTATGGGCTTTTGGGTGCGATTGCGATAGATAAAACAGGAGATCCCCTGCCTCAAAAAACGCTTGATCTTTGCCGGCAAAGTGATGCGATTTTATTTGGAGCGATCGGGCATCCCAAGTATGATAACGACCCTTCCGCAACGGTTCGGCCTGAACAAGGACTATTGAGACTTAGAAAAGAGTTGGAATTATTCGCGAACATAAGGCCAGTGATTTCATATCCCCCACTTTACCATCTTTCTCCGCTGAAAGAAACGCAATTGCAAAAAGTGAATTTTATTATTTATCGCGAATTAACCGGGGGAATTTATTTTGGCAAAAAGGAAATAAGCGAAGATGGAAGTGCAGCATCAGATGTGTGCGTCTATAGTAAAATGGAAATTGAACGAATTGCCCGGGTCGCATTTTCGGCAGCGCAACAAAGACGCAAAAAATTAACGCTGGTCGACAAAGCAAATGTACTTGCAACCTCCAGGCTATGGAGAAGCACCGTTAGGGAATTTTCATCTTTCTTTCCGGAAGTGAAAACTGATTACATGTTTGTTGACAATGCGACTGTGCAAATAATTAAGAATCCTAAACAGTTCGATGTGATCCTTACAGACAATTTGTTTGGCGATATTTTGAGCGATGAAGCCAGCGTGATTGCTGGTTCAGTAGGATTGTTGCCATCGGCTTCCATCGGTGAAAAGTCAGCGCTCTTTGAACCCATCCACGGAGCGTTTTCTTATGCTGCTGGTAAAGACATTGCAAACCCGGTGGGCTCAATTTTATCTGCTGCCATGATGCTGGATTATTTTGGGTTGATTCAGGAAGCCGGTGAAGTGAGAGAGGCAGTGAATTGGACTTTGACGAACGGTTTTGTATCGCAGGATATCGATCCTGTGAATTCTCATTACACATCTACTATTGGTGAGTTCGTGAGCGATTTTATCAGCAATGATATCCCGGTGAATATAAACGCAAAAAATATCGCGTTTGGAAAGACCACCATAATTTAAAAAAAAGTTCTTTGTTTTTATAACGGGGTTAATTAAGTTTGCTACATACTTCATCCAGATGTTAATAAGCAAACAAATGATCAGTGGCCGGCAATCTTCAGGATATGTTCCTGCTGTCAAAGTCATTGTGTTACCCTTTGCTAACGGAGGAGGAATAAATATTTAAAAAAGATAAAATTTAATTATAGCCCCGCTCCGAAAAAGCGGGGCTTTTTTTATAAATCAAATTGAAACAATCATATGTATTACAACGAGGATACTTTTATTTATCTGAACGGAGAATTTTTGAAAGCAGCAGACACGAAGACTGATTTGTATAGCCAGACATTGCATTATGGTTACGGTGTGTTTGAAGGAATCCGTTCCTATAAAACGTCGATCGGTACAACAAAAATTTTCAAAGACGTTCAGCATTTCGAAAGACTTAAGAAATCAGCCTTGGCATTGAACATGCCTTATCCGTGGGAAGTACAAAATCTTGTGGAAGCCTCCTATGAAGTTTTGAAATTGAACAATCTCCAGGACGCCTACATCAGACCGGTGGTTTTTGCTCCGGCAAATATGAGCTTCAATCCGAATAAAGAATCTTCTTTAGTAATTGAAACCTGGAAGATGGAACCTTTTCTCGGCGAGAAATTATTGAAGGTGATGACTTCTTCTTTCGAAAGGCCTAATCCGAAAGCCTTTAAGATAGAGGCGAAAGCAACCGGGCATTATGTGAATTCCATTCTTGCAAGCCAGGAAGCCAAAGGCAAAGGATATGATGAAGCGTTGTTAAATGATTCGGCGGGTTTTGTGGCTGAAGGCCCCGGCGCCAATGTGTTCGTGGAAATAAATGGAGTTCTTCACACCCCGGGAGTTGGAAATATTTTGCCGGGTATAACCAGGGCAACCGTAATGGAAATTTGTGAGACGTTAGATATACCAGTTGTGGAAAGCAACCTCAACACTTCTGATGTGCAGGGAGCAGATGCAGCATTTTTTTGCGGTACTGCTGCAGAAGTAATTGGTATGGAATCTCTCGATGGAGTTTCCTTCAAAAAAGAATGGAGCAATTCACTGGGAATAAAAATTCAACACGCTTATAAAAATCTTGTGATAGAAAAGGATTACTTAACAATTGCAGCTTCATTATGAAAGAATTAAATAAATACAGTAAAACATTAACTCAGGATGAGACCCAGCCTGGTGCGCAGGCAATGTATTATGCGATTGGTTTTTCGGAAGAAGATTTTAACAAAGCTCAGGTAGGTGTAGTGAGTATGGGTTGGGATGGTAATCCATGCAACATGCATCTAAACGACCTGGCAACATCGGTACAAAAGAGCGTCAATGCAGAAGATGACTTACTGGGTTTGCGATTTTATACGATCGGCGTAAGCGACGGAATAAGCATGGGCACAGATGGCATGCGTTACAGCCTGGTGAGCCGCGATGTGATCGCTGATAGTATCGAGACCAATGCAGGTGCACAATATTATGATGCGCTGGTGGCAATTCCGGGCTGCGATAAAAATATGCCCGGCTGTATTATGGCCATGGGAAGATTGAACAGACCGTCAATCATGCTGTATGGCGGCACGATAGCTCCGGGACACTATAAAGGAGATGACCTGAATATCGTGTCGGCCTTCGAAGCCCTGGGGCAAAAGATTTCAGGCAACTTAGATGAGGCTGACTTCAAAGGAATTGTGAGACATTCCTGTCCGGGTGCCGGAGCCTGCGGGGGCATGTATACTGCCAATACAATGGCAAGCGCTATCGAAGCATTGGGAATGAGTTTACCTAATTCATCAAGCAACCCTG
>JBBSPT010000255.1:0-4684 GCA_038258515.1 Chitinophagales bacterium
GGAGAAGACAGCCTTGCCATTAATAAATATAAAATTCCGCCCGGAATAGAAGTGTTCGAACTCACGGGTCCAATGTTTTTTGGCGCAGCCTATAAATTTAAAGACGCCATTAAGCTGATCGAAAAGAGGCCAAAAGTTTTAATCGTGAGAATGCGACATGTCCCCATAATAGATGCCACCGGATTAAACACCATCAAGGATGTATTGCGAATGTGCTCCCGCGAAAAAATGCAGTTGATCATAAGTGGAATACAACCACAGGTGCTGGAAGAATTTAAAAGATCAAGGCTGCTGTTCAAAATAGGAAAGCGATTTGTAACAGGCGATATCGATGCGGCGCTGGAAAGAGCAAAAGAGGTCATCAACAATCCCTAACGAACCAATCATTTTTCCCATCCGCAATCCCTGACGTTTTTTCCTTTGCTGTTAGTGAGCACGTCGCCGAGATCTTCTCTCGCTGCATTGGCGAGTTCTTGAAGATCGGCTACTACTTCGGGGTAATATTCCTTAACGTCATAACGTTCGCCTTCATCGCGGCGCAGATCGTATAGCCCCAGTTCATATTGATGTTTTTCGTTAGTCTTTCCGGGCAAACCATCTCTGCCAGGCGCAAAGCCTTCGTAGGTCCTTCCAGGATGAGGCAACATCAGTTTCCAATCGTTTTTCCGGACAGCTTCGAGTTGGTTATTGCCATAATAATAATAAAATGTATTTCTTGGATTTGCAGATGAATCTCCTTTCATTAAAGGCAAAATATTTACACCGTCAATCTTGTGATCAGGTAATTTACCCCCTGCAAGTTTCGTGATCGTAGGTAAGAGATCTATTGAAGATGCAAGCTTATTGCAAATGGATCCCGCAGGAATCACTCCATTCCATCGCATGATGCACGGTTCTTTTAAACCACCTTCCCAACTTGTTCCTTTTCCTTCCCTCAGGCCGCCGGTGTTCCCTGCATGATTGCCAAAATTTAACCAGGGACCATTATCAGATGTGAAGATCACCAGTGTGTTTTCATCCAGATTATTTTGCTTAAGCGCCTTCATTATTTCACCAATCGACCAGTCAATTTCCATGACCACATCGCCGTACAATCCCTGCTCGCTTTTTCCTTTAAACTTTGCGGAAGCTGCAAGAGGCACATGAGGCATCGACTGAGGCATGTAAAGAAAGAATGGATTGTCTTTATTTTGCCGGATAAAGTCTACGGCCTTTTCTGTGTACAAAGTTGTAAGGGTCGCCTGGTCTTCAAGCGTCCGGATCTCTTTCATTTTTTCATTACCATTCATTAACGGGAGCGGTGGGTAGCGGTATTTGCGATCCGACGTATCAGTGATCGGAACTCCATCGTAACCGACAGGCCACATATCGTTAGAATAAGGTAAGCCAACATATTCATCGAAGCCATGTTGCAACGGTAAAAATTGTTGCTGAGCGCCCAGGTGCCATTTTCCAAAAATCGCGGTGCGATATCCTTTCTCTTTGAGAATTTCAGCGATCGTTTTTTCCTCCTTGCTTATTCCATTTTTTGCCCAAGGCATCAGAGCCCCGGAAATTCCCACCCGGTTTGGAAAGCAGCCCGTAAGCAATGCCGCCCTTGATGCGGAGCAGACCGGTTGACCCGCGTAGAACTGAGTAAACATCATTCCTTCATTTGCCAGCTTGTTCAGGTTTGGCGTCGCATATTGTATGGCGCCGTACCTGCCGATATCGCCGTACCCCATGTCATCGCAAAACATGATGATGATATTGGGAGATTTAGGCGCCGGTTCCTTTTTTTCAACTAAGAATGACAAGACCGACAGAAGGCCTGGGAGCAGGAAAAATTTAAAGAAGAGCATAATCGTTTTTTATCAAAAAATATAAATTAGACAAATAATTCAGGGGCATTGTCAACCTTTCCATTCTCCGAGTCCTTCCCTGATCACTTCCCATTCATTGGTAGTGCAATCGATCACGGTGGAAGGGATAATCCCCCCTGGCCCGCCATCAATCACTAAATCAACCAATTTGCCAAACTTTTCATGAATGATCTCCGGGTCAGTATATTCCTCTACCAATTCCCCCGGCAGCGACGTGCTGAGAAGAGGATTGTTCAGCGCTTCAAGAATTTCGGCAGATATCACATTATCAGGTATCCGAAGGCCAATTGTATCTTTCTTGCTTTTAAGAATTTTTGGAACCTGTTTGCTCGCAGGTAAAATGAAAGTATAGGGGCCGGGAAGATAATTTTTTAGGACGCGGTAAAGCGGAGTTCCAATACTTTTAGAGTAATCGCTCAGGTGACTTAGATCGCGACAAATAAATGAAAGCTGTGCCTTCGAAGGCTCCACGTTTTTTACCTGGCAAATACGCTCGATTGCTTTGGGTTGAAAGATATCGCAGCCGAGTCCGTAAATGGTGTCCGTGGGGTAAATAATGATTCCGCCACCTTTAAGGCATTCTACCACCTGATTTATGAGGCGCTTTTGAGGATTTTCGGGATGGATTTTAAGCAACATGGGCTAAAGTTACGAGATTGGATGGAAGATGGATTATGGTAAGTCAGAGATGAACTACAAACGTAGGTATAACATCCAACAAAAATCGAACCTGCACAAATTTATTATCTTTTGGAAATCCCGTTAACTTTTGATTGCACTGTAATTTCTGTTTTTAATCTTTTACATTTGCAACGTTTTTGTAATAAAACTTATTGAAAATTATGGCAATTATCAGTGTTGGTTCAATGGCCTTTGACGCGATCGAAACTCCGTTTGGAAAGGTGGATAAAATTGTAGGCGGGTCGGGCACCTATGTGGCTTATGCCGCCAGTCATCTTGCAACACCTATACAGCAAATATCAATCGTGGGAAACGATTTTCCCGAAGAAGAAATGGATGAGCTGAGGCGTCGTGGTGTAGAACTGACAGGAGTGGAAATAGTGAAGGATAAAAAGTCTTTCTTTTGGAGCGGGAAATATCATCTCGACATGAATAGCCGGGATACACTGGTAACCGATCTGAACGTTTTAGCCGATTTCAATCCGAAGATTCCGGATGAATACCAGGGAGCGGATTTCCTGATGCTGGGTAACCTGATGCCAGGTCTTCAAAAAAGTGTGATTGAGCAGATGAAGAAAAGACCAAAGCTTATTGTTCTGGACACAATGAACTTTTGGATAGAAAGTGCGCTGGAAGATTTAAAGGCGGTGTTGCTATTATCGGATGTATTGATGGTGAACGACAGTGAGGCCCGGCAACTTAGCGGTGAATATTCACTGGTAAAGGCTGCAAAGATTATATTGGATATGGGTCCGAAATTTTTAATCATAAAAAAGGGAGAACATGGAGCGTTGTTATTTCATAAAAACAATGTTTTTTTCGCGCCAGCACTTCCTTTGGAGGCAGTTTTTGATCCGACAGGAGCGGGCGACGCATTCGCCGGCGGCTTCATAGGGCACATTGCACGTACTTCCGATATCAGTTATGAGAATATGAAAACTGCCATCATCGTGGGCTCTGCCATGGCGAGCTTTTGCGTTGAAAAATTTGGACCACAACGATTAAAGGAAATTAGCAAGGAAGATATAGAAATGCGCCTGAAAGAATTTGTTCAACTTGTAAATTTCGACATCGATCTGGTCTGATCTTTTTTTAGGGTTAATATCTGCAATTTTATTTCATCAAAATTTGACCTGTGCTTGACCTGATCCTGTTGTTTTTTTTAACCCGAGAAATAGGAAAGCTTGCTCTGCGCAAAGGCCTGAAGGCAAGCACCTGGAAGATATACAATGTTGTCGGGTGGCTGGCCGGAGAGTTATTAGGAGTCGTTATTGGCGTACTAATCTTTGGCGTTGATAATCTTATTTCAGTGCAACTGGTGGCCTTCGCATTTGCCATCACGAGTTATTTTATTATAAAAGCACAACTCAACAAGCTTCCCGACATTGAGGACGATATAGACAGGATCGGAAGCATTTAACGACATAAGGCCTGCTGTTAAAACTTAAATTCCTTAACCACCTGCTGCCTGAATTCAAATATTTTCCCCAGTTGTTTTTTTACGAATAGGGAATTGGCAATGTCGCCAAGAAACCAGAAGGGCACTTTGTAGTGCACAATATCCGTCATCTCGACACCGCCCTCCACTTCTTTAAAGTGATGCTGGTGATGCCAGAAGGAGTAAGGCCCGAAGCGCTGCTCATCAATAAAATATTTCATAGGATCAACGTGGGTGATCTCCGTCATCCAGTAGAGAGGAATTCCAAGGACAGGTTTTACTGTGTATTCGATCAATTGACCCGCATACATTTCTCCTCCATCATGTTCAGATATAATATTGAATCCAAGTTCGGGTGGGGTGATTTTTTTTAAGTTGGCCGGTGAAGAAAAAAATTTCCAGGCATCTTCAATTTTTATTGGTAAAAATTGAATCTTCTTTAAACTATAAACTTTGCTCATTTGGAGATAATAACAAAAGAAAAAGGATTTGGTTAAAGTTTTTGTTTGGGGACTAATACATGACAGAAATCAAGTTTTTTGTCATGTATTAACAAAACATAGGACAAGATTTCAACTTAACTAAGAAAAGAATTAGTATGAAATTGTTGAACGTTTGAAACAATCATTTACTTTTTAATCCTCACATCAAAAACAAAATCCTGTATATCCAATATTTTAAATTTTTTGCTGTCAGCATGTAA
>JBBSPT010000256.1:0-4594 GCA_038258515.1 Chitinophagales bacterium
CTGGCCTGCCCGCAGAAAATAGTAACTCCACTTTCCATTCCAACAAAATATTAAACAGGCATTTTTTTCTTTGTTGAATCAGAATTGGGTGCATTTCAAATTATCGCTTTGAAAATTTGTTTTACCGCAGAGAAGTGATAAAAATGGGTTGACGCAGAGTACAACAAATATTTAATCTCTGCGTAAACTCTGCTAACTCTTTTCTCTGCGGTTATTTTTACGGGTATTTGTAACATGCCATCGGTGCGACAATTCGAAATGTACCCTCAGAATTCCTGCGTTTTTAAATGAATTACTTTTGCTACCTGAATGAAGCATCTTTCCTCTCTGAATAAATATTTCTGGAAGTACAAATGGCTTTTCCTGATGGGCGTCATCTTCATCGTGCTGTCGAATTATTTCAGAATTCTCACTCCCCAGATAACGAAGTATGTGCTGAACACGGTGGAAGTGAGCCTGAAGCGCGAAGCCACACCAACCGATCATGAGGTCAGGACCAATTATGACCCGATCGTAAAAACTTTCTTCATCAACAACCTGGATGGAAAACAGGCGTCTTTCCAAAAGAAAATATTGTATTCCGGCATTATTCTTTTAGTGCTTGCGTTGATCAGCGGCTTCTTTATGTTCCTGATGCGACAGACAATAATAGTGATGAGCCGGCATATAGAATTTGGCCAGAAGAATGAAATCTTTGCGCATTACCAGCAACTCGACACTAACTTTTACAAAACGCACAATACAGGCGATCTGATGAGCCGGATCTCGGAAGATGTCAGCAGGGTGAGAATGTATACAGGCCCAGCAATCATGTATTTGATCAACCTCGCGGCTACCATTGGATTTTCTGTTTACTACATGTTTAATGAAAACGTGGAGCTCACGCTATATGTGCTCTCACCTTTGCCCATCCTGGCGATCACCATCTATTATGTCAATAATATTATTAATCGCAAAAGTGATAAAATTCAATCACTGCTCAGCGATCTGACGACGAATGCGCAGGAATCATACAGTGGCATCAGGGTGATCAAATCATTTGTGCAGGAGAAAGCGATGTTTGGCTTTTTCGAAAGAAATTCCGAGGAGTACCGCTCCAATGCTATTTCCCTGGCAAAAACGGAGGCGATTTACTTTCCGACTATGAGCCTGATGATCGGTATCAGCACATTGCTCACCATTTTTATCGGTGGCCTGTATGTCATTCAGGGAAGCATCAACATTGGCGTGATCGGGGAATTTGTGATGTACATTCTCATGCTCATGTTCCCGGTCATGGCCATCGGCTGGACGGCCAGCATGATTCAAAGAGCGGCTACCTCCCAGCGGCGCATAAACGAGTTCCTGCATACAGAACCAACCATTCAAAATCACCAGGATCCAAAGGAAATGACGCTGACTGGAGATATCGAATTTGATCATGTGGATTTTGTCTATCCGCATACCGGTATCCATGCTATAAAAGATTTTAATTTAAAGATCAGGAAGGGAGAGAAGATTGCCATTGTCGGTAAAACGGGATCTGGTAAGTCAACCGTGGCGCAACTGATGTTGCGAATGTACGACCCGCAGAAAGGTTCGATTTTGTATGACGGGATAGATATTAGAAAGATCAATTTGAAAACTTTACGTTCGCAGATAAGTTATGTACCGCAGGACGTTTTCCTGTTTAGCGATACCGTGCATAACAATATAGGATTTGCACTGGAAAGCCCACCGGAAGAAATGGTTCTTGATGCAGCAAAAAATGCAGCCGTAGCCGGCGAGATTGATCACTTCCCGCTGAAGTACGGCACCCTGGTAGGGGAGAGAGGCGTTACACTGAGTGGTGGACAAAAGCAACGGCTATCCATCGCAAGAGCATTGATAAAAGATCATCACATTGTAATTTTTGACGATTGCTTAAGCGCCGTAGATGCCAGGACCGAAAATGAAATTATCTCTAATCTTTACAATTTTCTTCACAAAAAAACTGCTGTCATTATTACTCACCGGATATTTTCTCTTTTCAATTTTGATAAAATAATTGTGTTAAAAGATGGTGTCATCGTGGAGGCGGGAACGCACAATGAATTACTTTCCCGAAATGGGCTGTACGCTGAAATGTACGCCAATCAACAAAAGCAGGATAAAAAATATCAACCATTCTAATCAAATTTTATTTGGAAAAGAGATTAGATGGGTCTTCGATTCGGAGACCTTTGGGTGCATTTTAAACTGTCGCTTTGAAGATTTCTTTTACCGCAGAGAAGTGAGAAAAATGAGTTGACGCAGATTACAACAAATATTTAATCTCAGCGTAAACTCTGCTAATTCTTTTCTCTGCGGTGTTTTTAGAGGTATTTGTAACATGCCATCGGTGCGACAATTTGAAATCCAACCAGATCTTTTCAATTATTTTGCCAATTGCAAAACAATTTTATCTTTGCTGCATAAGATAGTTTTGAACTAAACAAATAAAACGATAAAAGTGGCGTACGAAAATAATGACAAAAAGATGGATAGTGTTTATAGCCAGCGCATCAGGGCTGGCAAGCGCAGGACTTATTTCTTTGATGTGAGAGAAACTCGTGGAAATGACTACTATCTCACTATAACGGAAAGCCGGAAAAAGTTTAATGAAGACGGATACGACAGGCACAAGATATTTTTGTACAAGGAGGATTTCAATAAATTTTTAAAAGGGATGACCGAGGCAATCGATTTTGTAAAGACTGACCTCATGCCTGATTTTGACTTCGATGCTTTTAACCATGACCAGGGCGAATCATTTGAAGGTAATAATCCGTCCTACCAGCAAGAAAAATCTCCCGTATCAGAAAACAAGGTCGAAGAATCGCCAACTTCCGAAGTGAAAGAACCAGAAGCGCCGGAAACACCGGAAGCGGCTGCTGATGTTGAGCCAAAAACGGATGAGACTGCAAATGAAGCTACAGACCCGCCGCCGGATACTTCTCATCAGGACGAAGAAGTAGATAAGTGGTGATTAAGAATATTTTGGATAAACAGAATCCCTGGCCTAGCCGGGGATTTTTTTTGAAATCCGGGCTATTTTGAGGTCCTGCAAATCCCCATCCGGCAAAGCCGCAATAATATTAACAGGATTTTACTGTCTAAGCCTTTTGTATGTATTGATGAGGCCGTTGGTGGAGGCATCGTGATTTACTATTTCCGAATTGTTCACCAGCTCCGGCAGAATTTGTTTCGCAAGCTGCTTTCCCAATTCAACACCCCATTGATCAAAACTGTAGATATTCCAGATAACGCCTTGCACAAAAATTTTATGTTCATAAAGCGCTATGAGTTCTCCGAGTGTAGTGGGTGTGATCTGTGTGACAAGGAATGAATTTGTCGGTTTATCTCCTTCGAAAGTTTTATAGGGAATAAGTGAAGGGGGCACGTTTTCCTGCTCAAGTTCCGCTTTGGATCTGCCATTCATCAGGGCTTCAGTTTGCGCGAAGTAATTTGAGAGAAGAATATGATGATGTTCGCCAAGCGGATTATGAGTTAAGACAGTAGCTATAAAATCACAGGGAATAAGTTGAGTTCCCTGGTGGATCAATTGGTAAAAAGCGTGTTGGCCGTTCGTACCCGGTTCTCCCCAGATTACCGGCCCGGTTGCATAGTTTACTTTATGCCCGTTCCTGTCCACCTGTTTCCCGTTGCTCTCCATATTACCTTGCTGGAAGTATGCCGGAAACCTATGCAGGTACTGATCGTAGGGAAGAATAGCCTCAGATCGTGCCCCGAAAAAATTAATATACCAAAGGCTGATAATGGCCATTAGGACGGGAATATTTTGGTCAAAACTATTGTGCCGGAAATGTTTGTCTATCCCCCAGGCTCCTTTCAACAATTCTTCAAAGTTTTCGTAGCCGATCGTGAGGGCAATTGACAGACCAATTGAACTCCACAAACTATACCGTCCACCTACCCAATCCCAGAAAACAAACATATTTTTTGGATCAATGCCAAATTTCTCGACGTCTTCTTCATTTGTACTCAGTGCAACGAAATGCTTTGCAATTGCCTTTTCATCGCACGCAGTTTTTAAAAACCATTTCCGCGCAGAATGCGCATTGGTCATTGTTTCCTGGGTAGTAAAAGTCTTTGAGGCAATCAGAAATAAGGTTTCATCAGGCGTAACTTTTTTTAGCACTTCAGCAAGATCGGTTCCATCGATATTGCTGACAAAATGTGTCTCAATTCCGGCTACCTGGTATGGTTTAAGCGCTTCGGTCACCATCACAGGACCAAGATCGCTTCCACCAATTCCTATATTGACGATGTACCTTATTTTCTTTCCGGAGTAACCCTTCCAATCACCGCTGTGAATTTGTCTGCAGAATGTTTTCATTTGCTCTTGCACCTTTCTTACCTCAGGCATCACATCAGTGCCATCAACCATCACTGCGTCATCTGAAAAATTTCTCAGGGCCGTATGCAACACCGGGCGGTCCTCGGTTTCATTTATTTTTTCTCCTGAAAACATGGCTTCGATTGCATCCTTCAACTGGCACTCTTCTGCAAGTTGCAGCAACATGGTAATTGTTTTATCACTCACTATGTTTTTCGAAAAATCCACTACGATGTC
>JBBSPT010000257.1:0-4584 GCA_038258515.1 Chitinophagales bacterium
GTCGTTACTTGCTCACTTTTTCTTTTTTGAAGATCCTGCGGCGCAGCTTTTTTGTCAGGTGGCGCCACTTTACTAATCTTCTTCTTCGACGGCACAAAAGATTCCTCATCATCTGTTTTCGAAGTTGGTGTAGCGTTCTCTATCTTGCCAGGTCTGCGTTTTTTATTTTCAACGTCGGCTACAGTTAAATCTTTTTCATTTCCCGCAATATCAGTATTAGTGAATTTTTCATTTCCGTGCCGGTCGTTATTCCTAACATTCCTTTTATCCTTTTCAATGTTAACAGGATTTGATTGCTCGCTTTCATTTTTACCAGCGACCTGCGAAGAGGCAATTTCTAATTCCGAAGATTTTGGGGGAGGCTGGTAGAAAGAAAGAGACCTTGCAAGTCCGAGGCTGTCGAGCTTTGGAATTATTAAAGTTTGTTCAATATCTTTTTTCTTTTGAAGAAAAATTGTCCCCGTTAATGGCTTGTAATTCCTTGTGGGATTCGTTTTCCAATGGCCACGTAAAAATAGTGCGCTGTCATTTTCTGAGAAAACAAGATCGCTGAATGTTTTCACACCTTTCGCCGGCGGTTCCGAATAGTTGTTATAAATCAGTTTATCATCTTCGACCAGGTAATCATTTCCGGCCTTTTTTATTTTCACAGATTTAACTCCAATGTTCCGAATACTGTCTATGATAAAAATTGTGTGCGAAAAGCCGCTGAGCTTGCCATTGTCTTCACTGATTGCCAATTCGTACCTGATGAATTTTTTGGTTGTATCGTTAAAAAGCGTACCTGTCCAGACTCCGGAGACATCTTGCGAAAAAAGTTTCAATGGAAAAAGGAAAAAGATCAAAACGTACTTGATCATGAAATAAGATTTTTAGATAATTTATTTTTGTTGCGATCCAACAACGCTGCAAAAATCTTCGGATCAATTATTTCAACCGGAATTTTTGTAAGCAGAATTTCCAGGTTGTCTCTTTTATCTAACGCATTTTTATAGAGTTTATCATAATACCGAAGTAAAATAGTAAAGCAATCTTCAATTTTCCCTTCCATCAGGAAATTGATAGCATTCTTCGTTTCAAGACCTCCAAGTCGCTTTTGTATCTTCATAACAGAGTCGGCGAGTTTTTTCTTATCAAAAGAACCGTAAGTGGAAATAATATACTCAAGTCGTTTTTCAAAAGGAATTTCAAGAAAGTACAATGGACTTGAACGCATTTGTTCCCAAAGAGCCTTCGGAATGCCAACTGTTCCTATATGCCTGCTTTCGTCTTCCATCCAAATTTGCGCAATGCGGTCTTCAGGCGAATCAATATTTTCGGATTGAAAAAAAGGGTCTCCTGACTTCTTATTCAATTCTACCGCTAACAAATTCTCAAACATCTCCTGGCCTGGCTGAGGGTTTTCGCCAAGACTTCCGAACGCCGATCCCTTATGATTTGCCAGAGCTTCAAGGTCAATTACCTTGTCACCATTTAAAGCCATTTGATGAAGCAGCAGCGTCTTGCCCGAACCGGTATAACCGCCGACAATGCCAATGTTATATTGTCTCTCAAACTGGTCGAATGCCCAGTTTCTGAAGGACTTATAACCTCCTTTGAGCGTGAAAACTTTAAAACCATAGAGGTCCAGCAACCAGGCTACAGAACGGCTGCGCATTCCGCCGCGCCAACAATGAACTAACACTGTATTACCGCCAGGAAAGTTCTTTAGGACGATTTCTTCTGCTTCACCTGGTATTATTTGCATTCTTGTCGAAAAGATCTTCAAACCTTTTTTGACTGCTATTTTGCGCCCTTCCTGTTTATATGCAGTGCCGATTATTTTTCTCTCTTCATCAGTAAAAAGCGGCAATGAAAAAGCGTTTGGAATGTGCGCTTGCTTAAATTCGCCTGGGCTTCTCACATCCAGCACAGGGTAGTCCCTTGCTAATTGTAAAAAATTTTCCACTTCGATTTGTTCTATTGCCATGGCTGCAAAAATATCGTAGAATAAAAAAACCACTTGTTACAGTGGCCTTCAAATGTTTTTTCGAACTCTAATGAAATTAGAAAACTAATCTCAAAGCTTCACCGGGATCAAAGATTGGCTATCTAAAATTCAGTTTTTAATTATTCATTGATGTAAGAAATTCTATGTTGTCTTTAGTGCCTTTCATGTTCTTCATCAGGATATTTATAGCTTCTTCCGGATTCATATCAGCCATATGATTGCGCAAGACCCACATACGTTGCAGTACTTCTTTATCAAGCAACAGGTCGTCGCGCCTGGTAGAAGATGCAATGATATCAATGGCAGGGAAAATCCTTCGATTAGACAAACGCCTATCCAATTGAAGTTCCATATTACCCGTTCCTTTGAATTCTTCAAAAATGACTTCATCCATTTTGCTACCTGTATCTACCAATGCCGTTGCTATTATTGTAAGAGATCCACCGAATTCAATCTTCCTCGCAGCTCCAAAAAATTGCTTGGGCTTTTGCATTGCATTTGCCTCAACGCCTCCCGATAACACCTTTCCACTGGCAGGCGCTACAGTATTATGTGCTCTCGCAAGCCTGGTAATACTATCTAATAAAATGACAACATCATGGCCACATTCTACAAGTCGCTTAGCCTTCTGCAAGGCCATCGTGCTCACTTTTACGTGCTTTTCTGCAGGCTCATCAAAAGTTGAAGCAATAACTTCCGCTTTTACGCTTCGTTCCATGTCGGTTACTTCCTCAGGTCTTTCATCTACCAAAACAATCATCAGGTAACATTCCGGATGGTTTGCCGCTATTGCGTTTGCAATCTCTTTTAGCAACATCGTTTTACCCGTTTTTGGCTGGGCTACAATCAAGCCCCGCTGTCCTTTTCCAATCGGCGTAAACAAATCAATTATTCTTGTGGAGAGATTTGTTGGGGTTAGAAAAAGATTCAATTTTTCAAAAGGAAACAATGGCGTGAGATAGTCGAAGGGAACACGGTCTCTAACTTCATCCGGCCCCTTGCCATTTATGGTTTCAACCTTCAATAATGCAAAATATTTCTCTCCTTCTTTTGGCGGTCGTACCGAGCCGTATACAGTGTCACCCGTTTTTAATCCAAAAAGTTTTATTTGGGACGGTGAAACATAAATATCATCCGGTGAAGAGAGGTAGTTGTAATCACTGCTACGCAAAAATCCGTAACCATCAGGCATCATCTCGAGAACGCCTTCCGCCAAAATCACTCCATCAAATTCAATATTGAAAGCCGGTTCTTTTTTTGCCTGATAGCTTTTTTGCTGGCTTGGATAATTAGTGCTCGTGGCAATGTCCGCCACATCATCATCCAATTCGTCATTTAAAAGCTCTACAAGGGCAGGCGCTATTGATTTCGGATCGATACCAATGTTTTCCTCCGGAGTATGTTTACTCTCTTTCTCTGTACTTTCCTCTTTATTCTTTTTGACAGACTTTTTTTTGTCGTCTGATTTCTTCGGTTTTGCGTCTTTTGCTCCCAGGTCTTCGGTGGTTTGGTCTTCAGAATTGGAAGTTGAAGCTATCGGCTTTGC
Organism: Chitinophagales bacterium; assembly: GCA_038258515.1. GTDB lineage: Bacteria > Bacteroidota > Bacteroidia > Chitinophagales > Chitinophagaceae > Ginsengibacter. The sequence continues at coordinate 3,537 of JBBSPT010000257.1, forward strand.
ATTTCGTTTGCGCTTTGTTTTTTCAAGATCCGAGTCTTTTTTTTCGGTGTTCATTAAAGTTTGTTTATCAAGAATTTTATAGATCAATTCCTGCTTTTCTAATTTTTTTGCATTGGAAATATCTTGTTGTTCTGCTATATCAAGCAACTCTGGAACGAGCATATCGTTCAGTTGTAAAATGTCATACATAAATGGAGGTATAGATTAGTATCAAAAACAATCCTAAAAATTGTGAAGTTCTAAATTTTGATGATTTATGAGGAATGGATTCTATTATCGAAGAGACCGTAGCAAAGGAGAACCAGCCAGCTTTCTTCTGCAATAATACGCCAATTTTAGAATAACTGAAAAATATTTCTCGTTTTGTCTTTTCAATTTATAAAACCTGTATATCGCGACGAATGGGTAGCGTCGTGGATTTCCGCCGATGGTAAGTCCTTATATTTGCAGCCAAAACGCCCGAAAGGTTTAACATGCTAAACGATAGAATAAGGATTAAAAGTGTATTAGACGCAGAACCGGGTTTGACGACGATTACGGTAATGGGGTGGGTGCGTACTTTCAGGAACAACCAGTTTATTGCCTTAAACGATGGAAGTACAAATATAAATTTGCAAGTTTTTGCAGAACTGGGACGCTTTGAAGAGTCTATATTAAAACGGGTAAGTACTGGTGCAGCCATAAAAGTCACGGGGCAGCTTGTGCCTTCGGTCGGGAAAGGACAAAAGGTAGAATTAAAAGCAGATATTATTGAAATTCTGGGTGACAGCGATGCGGAAAAATTTCCTTTGCAACCAAAAAAGCACAGTCTCGAATTTTTACGTGAGATTGGACATTTGCGCTTTAGGACCAATACTTTTGGCTCTATTTTTCGAATCAGGCATTCCATGGCTTTTGCGATACATGAATTTTTTAATAAAAAGGGGTTCGTTTACTTACATACTCCAATTATCACAGCATCCGACGCAGAAGGCGCAGGTGAAACTTTTAAAGTGACGAATTTTGATCTTGATAGCCCTCCAAGAAAAGAGAATGGCTCGATTAACTA
>JBBSPT010000258.1:0-4575 GCA_038258515.1 Chitinophagales bacterium
ATGATGAAAGACGATAAACAAGTAGAAAGCTCATACAGGAAAATCATCACAGAAAAAATTTTTAACTGGCTTGACACCCAGGTCGCGCCTGAAGAAAAAGAGGTATCTCCGGACGAACTGTTATCATTACAACACCATCTTCATTGATGACAGGGCATTTTGCCGATCGGATAATTTGCTTTGCGGGACCACTGCCCCACCGGCGCAATTCCATGTGCCCTTTTGTCTTATTTTTTTTGTTAGCATAATATTTGGAACTTCAATGCCGGTAAATTGCAATTACAAAAATCCCGATTATGAATTTTGGAAAAGAATTTGAAAAATACGCTGTCAAAGACAAAGGAATCAGCAGCAATACACTGCACGGTTACATCAAGCATAATGTAACGAACCTGACTCCAAATATTATAGAAGAGCGACCGATGAATGTAGCTGTTATGGATGTTTACAGCCGGTTGATGATGGACCGGATCATCTTTCTTGGCCATCCTGTTACGGATGAAGTCGCAAATATTATCACAGCCCAATTGCTATTTTTAGAAAGCTCCGACAGAGGACGGGATGTTCAGTTGTACATCAACTCTCCGGGCGGAAGTGTATATGCAGGTCTTGGTCTTTACGATACTATGCAATTCGTCTCTCCTGATATCGCAACTATTTGTACCGGTATGGCAGCAAGTATGGCAGCCGTGCTAATGTGTGCCGGGGCTGCAGGCAAAAGAAGTGCCCTGAAGCATTCAAGAATCATGATGCATCAGCCAAGTGGAGGTGCAGCGGGACAGGCTTCTGATGTAGAAATAACGGTGAACGAGGTAAGGAGAGTGAAACGTGAGCTTTACGAAATTCTCAGCAATCACACCGGCCAAACAATGGAAAAAGTGACGAAAGATAGTAACCGTGATTTTTGGATGACGGCAGAAGAAGCAAAAGAATACGGATTAATTGACGAGGTTTTAGTCACGAATGCAAAAAAAGCAAAAAAATAACGATCACTCCAAATGAAAGATATGAACTTCGATAAAAAGGAAATGCCACGATTTGAAGAGGAGGAGCCGGAAAAATCAACACCGGATAGTCCCATCGAAAAGATGATGGGAGGGATGATGATGTTTGATAAAAAATTTATTGAACAGAGAAAGGTTTTCCTGTGGGGACCGGTGGATGATAAAAGCGCGAGAGAAGTTACAAACAGGTTGTTATTCCTGGAGGCTGAAAATCCCGGGAAAGAGATAACTTTCTATATCAATAGTCCAGGTGGAATCATTACCAGCGGCATGGTCATCTATGACACGATGCAAATGATATCATCGCCGGTCAGTACTGTATGTATGGGTATGGCGGCAAGTATGGGAAGCATTCTATTAAGTGGTGGAAAGAAGGGAAAACGTTACATATTTCCTCACGGTGAAGTGATGATTCATCAGCCGAGCGGAGGAGGACAGGGAACTAGCGCGGACCTGGAAATAATCGCAGTGCAAATTTTGAAGGCTAAGCAATTAGGTGCACAGCTACTAGCCGATAATTGCGGGCAGACTTATGATAAAGTACTTGAAGACTTCGACAGGGATTATTGGATGGATGCAGAAGAAAGTAAAAAATATGGAATCGTGGATGCAATCCTCAACAAACTCTAAGCAACTTTTTGTGTAAAATAAGTGTCATTTATACAATCACAGTCTTTGCATTGCATTTCTATCCAATATATTGTAATTATGTAGAAACAGCGGCATAGAATATAAACCCGAAAAACGGATGGCCAAACAACAATCTTTACATTGCTCGTTCTGCGGACGAAATCGTGACGAAGTAAAAATTCTTATAGCAGGGCAGGAAGGGCATATTTGTGAAAATTGCGTTGAACACGCACAAGAGATAATCACACAGGAGATATTTCCAATGCCTGAAAAAAATGCTAATTCTTCCAATTATAAATTGTCAGTTAAAAAACCTGTTGAGCTAAAAAAATTCCTTGACGAATACGTGATCGGACAGGACGATGCCAAAAAGATTTTAGCTGTTGCTGTTTACAATCATTATAAAAGATTGAATCAAAAAATAGACAGCGACGTTGAAATAGAAAAGAGTAACATAGTGATGGTGGGTGAAACGGGAACAGGTAAAACTCTTCTCGCAAAAACGATCGCCCGCATTCTGAATGTTCCGTTTGCTATCGTGGATGCAACAGTGTTTACTGAGGCCGGCTATGTGGGCGAAGATGTCGAAAGTATCCTGAGCAGATTGCTGCAGGTGTGCAACTTTGACGTAAATGCAGCGCAAAAAGGAATCGTTTACATTGATGAAATTGATAAAATAGCCCGTAAAAGTGACAATCCAAGCATCACAAGAGATGTTAGCGGAGAGGGAGTGCAGCAGGGCTTGCTAAAGTTGCTGGAAGGTACGGAAGTACTAGTGCCACCGCAGGGCGGAAGGAAGCATCCCGAACAAAAACTAATTAAATTAAATACGAGCAATATCCTGTTTATCTGCGGCGGAGCTTTCGACGGCGTGGACAGACTAATCGCCCGTAGGATAAATACCAATGCAATAGGTTTCACAGTTAACAAAGAATTACAGGAATTTCAAAGAAAGAACTTGTTGCAATTTGTCAATGCCCAGGATCTTAAAGCCTTTGGTCTTATTCCCGAACTTCTCGGGAGATTGCCGGTGGTAACATATTTAAATCCACTTGATGCGACAACACTTCGAAATATTCTTACGGAACCAAAAAATTCGCTGATAAAGCAATACAAAAAGCTATTTGATCTTGAAGGTATAGAGTTAACCATTGATGAAGATGTGTACAATTTTATGGTGGAAAAAGCAATGGAGTACAAACTTGGCGCTAGAGGACTTAGAAGCATTTGTGAAAGCATTCTCACCGACGCGATGTTTGATCTTCCTTCACAGAAAATAAAGAACTTCAACGTCACCCTTGACTATGCAGAAAGGAAGTTTAAAATTAGCAAACTCAGTCTGCTGAAAGTCGCTTGATAATACCTATTGCTGCAATACATTTGTCGCTTTTCGGCAACCGTTTGCCTGCCAAATAAAGCAGTACGGATTGCAATAAAAAAAATCATTTTTATTTTTTTCATTTATTTTTACGGTTTGTGCTTGTTAAAAAATCTTAAATGGTTGATGTTATCTTAGGCCTGCAGTGGGGCGACGAAGGCAAGGGTAAAATTGTTGATTATTTTACTCCCGGATATGATGTGATTGCCAGGTTTCAGGGTGGCGCCAATGCAGGACACACACTTTATATAAAAGGAAAAAAAGTAGTTCTTCACCAAATACCATCGGGCATTTTTCATGAAAATAAAATAAATCTCATAGGAAATGGTGTTGTCCTTGATCCTGTCACTTTGAAAAAAGAATGCGACTCTGTCGAAGAGATGGGAGTCGACTACCGGAAAAATCTTTTCCTGAGTGAAAGGACTCACCTGATTTTGCCAACTCACATGGCATTAGACAGAGCAAGTGAAGCGGCAAAAGGTTTGGACAAAATTGGTTCTACTTTGAAGGGTATTACACCGGCCTACATGGATAAAACGGGACGCAATGGGTTGAGAATTGGCGACCTGCTAAATAAAAATTTCATTTCACAATACATCAAGTTAAGACTCAAGCATCAGAGGTTACTGGATAATTTTTCGTTTTCAGAAGACATTTCTTCGGTTGAAGAGGAATTTTTTGAAGCGCTGGAATTTATCAAAACGCTCAATATTGTCAATGGTGAATATTTCATAAATGATGCAATACGTGACGGAAAGAAAGTGCTTGCCGAGGGAGCACAGGGAAGTATGCTCGATGTAGATTTTGGAACTTTTCCTTTTGTTACCTCGTCAAGCACAATTTCTGCAGGAGTAAGCAGTGGACTTGGTGTGGCGCCGCAAAAAATCAAAGAAGTGTTTGGCATTACGAAAGCATATTGTACAAGAGTCGGAAGTGGTCCCTTCCCCACAGAACTAAACGATGACCAGGGCGAACTAATCAGGAAGCTTGGTAATGAATTTGGGAGTACCACAGGCCGGCCCAGAAGATGTGGCTGGATCGATCTCGTGGCGCTGCAGTTTGCCTGCATGATTAATGGTGTTACTCAGTTAGTGATGACTAAAGCTGATGTTCTTGATACCTTGGGCGAACTTAAAGTCTGCGAGAGTTACTTAATCAATGGTAAACATTCCAAACAGATACCATTTCAAATGCAAGGGATGGACATTGAACCTGTTTATAAGAAGTTTGCGGGCTGGAATAACGATATCACCGGACTAAAAAACTGGCAGGACCTGCCAGCGGAGATGAAAAATTATATTGATTTCATGGACAAAACATTAAATGTTCCTGTGAAATATATTTCCAATGGCCCTGCAAGTGACCAGCTTATTGTGGCATCATGATTGTAGTTTTTCATCTCTGAAAATCTTATTTATTTTTTAAAAAACTTTCGATAATATTTGGCTATTTAAAAATCAAATTGAAATTTTACAAGAACAATCCTTAAGAAATTATGAAAGCAAAATCTGATAAGGAAAATAAAGTTCCTAAGGGATCACAGGAAAAAAGTAACAAGCCTTC
>JBBSPT010000259.1:0-4572 GCA_038258515.1 Chitinophagales bacterium
AGAGAACGCTACACCAACTTCGAAAACAGATGATGAGGAATCTTTTGTGCCGTCGAAGAAGAAGATTAGTAAAGTGGCGCCACCTGACAAAAAAGCTGCGCCGCAGGATCTTCAAAAAAGAAAAAGTGAGCAAGTAACGACCATTCAAACACCCCTTGTTCCTCCTGCAGCGGACGTTGCAACAAGAAAAGTTGAGACAATAAGAAGTGTTGAAATAAAAAGCGATAGTTTAATCCTGAGCCTTTTTGATAATGGTGAAATTGATGGCGATACAGTCAGTATTTTATTAAATGGAAAAGTAATAATGGCGAAGCAGGGTCTTATGTCAAGGGCCATCAACAAAACAATTTACCTTTCGCCCGAAATGAGCGACTCTATAACTTTGATCATGTACGCAGAAAATCTCGGTAGCATTCCGCCTAACACGGGGTTGATGGTGATCCATGATGGCGACGACATTTACGAGATTCGTTTTTCAGGAGATCTTAAAAAGAGCTCAGCGATCGTGCTGAGAAGAAAACAAAAATTATAGTTTACCAAAAACCGGATCAATATGGATTTGGAGTTGACAAAAGAGGTCGAAGGAAAAGAAATAAGACTGACTCAATATTCTCATGGGGCAGGTTGCGGATGCAAAATCTCGCCCCTGGTGCTGGATAAGATTTTAAAAGGCAACCTTGTTGTTCCTAATGATGAAAAGCTGATTGTAGGAAACAATACAAAGGATGATGCGGCAGTTTATGATCTTGAAAATGGGATGGCTATTATTTCTACTACAGATTTTTTTATGCCCATTGTGGACGATCCCTTTGAATTCGGCAGAATCGCTTCTGCCAATGCAATAAGCGATGTTTATGCGATGGGAGGAAAACCTATTTTAGCGATAGCAATTTTGGGTTGGCCCATCAACCTAATACCGCCAGAGGTAGCTCAAAAAGTGATTGACGGAAGCCGGAGCATTTGTAGCGAAGCTGGAATTTCCCTGGCTGGCGGCCACAGTATTGACAGTCCCGAACCCATATTCGGACTTGCAGTAAACGGTCTCGTTTCAGTTAAAAATTTAAAGCAAAATAACACGGCAAAAGAAGGAGATCTTCTTTTTCTGACTAAACCTTTAGGAGTTGGAATATTGACCACTGCCGAAAAAAAGGGATTGCTAAGAAATGAGCATCGTGGACTCGCTGCAAAACAAATGATGCAATTAAATAGCATCGGCGAAATCATGGGAACTCTCGAAGTGGTTCATGCTATGACGGATGTAACGGGATTCGGTCTGTTAGGACATTTGACCGAAATGACTGAGGGTAGTAGATTGAGCGCTGAAATTTATTTTCAAGCGGTGCAAACAATCATTCCTGACCTGGAATATTACGTTGAAAAAAACTGTCTTCCCGGCGGCACCGGAAGAAATTGGGATAGCTACGGCAAAAAGATTGGAGGAATTACTTCTTACCAAAAGGCTGTTCTTGCGGATCCGCAAACCAGTGGCGGACTTTTGATTGCTGTAGATCCGTCCGGACTGCAGGATTTTAAAAACATTATGGAAGCACGCAAAATGGAAAATTTTCTGACTCCTGTCGGAATATTACATTCTGAAAACACACATTTAATTACAGTTACAAGCTGATGAATTTAAGCGATTGGATTGGAAGCATCGGAGTGGCGCTTTTATTGCTCGCCTTCCTGTTAAATATCTTAAATAAAATATCCATCAATGGTATTACATATCTTTCCATAAATATTATAGGAAGCGGACTTGCCGCGCTGGCTTCCTACCTGATACATTATACTCCTTTTATTATCCTGGAAATGACGTGGATGATAGTCTCCATCCTCGGACTATGGAAACATTTGGCCGCACGGAAGACCAGGGTGAAATCTTAGGAAATAAAAAAATCACGAAATAAGGGAATCAATTTGCTTCGAGAGCTTGTGATCTTTTTCTGTTACTTTGTCGCCTGCGTCATGAGTCGATAGCCAAAACTCCACTTTATTATATTCATTGGTCCACTTCGGATGATGGTTCATTTTTTCTGCGGCTAATGCGACTCTCGTCATGAAGCCAAAGGCTTCAGAAAAATCTTTGAATTCAAATTTCTTGTGAAGTTTGTTATTTTTTTCTTCCCACATGTGATTCTGTTTAGAGGTTAAAAAATCAGGTGTTGTTTGTTTTTTATTTTTTCATTGGTCATCTCAGTAATGAGTTGCACTGCGGAAATGGTACGTATAGAACTCACCAATCCATTTATTTCATTCTGGCTCATGGAATGATCTTTAATAAGCCATAAAAAATCGAGATGTTTAAACTCCGGCAAGAGGTATTCGCCGTCATCCTCATTGCTGTAAAGGAAATGCTTCACTGTCCCGGCATGCTCACCATATTCATAAATTGAAAAAAAATATTTGCGGGCTTTTTTATTCAGTTGAATTTCGATTTGATTGTTTATCCGGAAATCAAAATTGAGTATTTGATTAAGATGCCAGCAAAACCGGTACTGTTCTATTGGAGCGACGATACCAAGAAGTAGCGTGTTCGAAAAGAATTCGTCCACCATTACATTATTATCAATTCGCAATTTCATGAGATGGCTGTGCCAAAAGATAAACTTTTCAAAAAACAATATCAAATGTCATTGGACTACTGCCACGCAAAACGCTTACCCTGGCGGCATCGCCTTTCTTGAATTTACCCAGCGCCTCCATATATGAATTCAAATCATTGGTCCGATAATCTCCCAGTTTAGTGATTACATCTCCTCCCCTTATTCCTGCTTTCTCAGCAATTTTTCCATCGATTACGGCATCTGCTTTTACACCGTTTCCACCGAAAGTATAATCGGGCATGATCCCAAGCGTTACAGTAAAATGAGGACTTTCCATTTTAGGTTCCCTTGTTTTTAAAAAAACCAGCCTTTGCATTTTATTTGTTCTCTCGACAATGCGATAGATGTACTTGATCACTTGGAGCTCGCCCAGGAAATTAATTTTATCAACGTCGTCGCTCGGTTTATGATAGTCTTTATGAGTGCCGGTGAACAAAAACAAAACGGGGATATTTTTAAGGTAAAATGATGTATGATCGCTGGGACCAATTCCACTTGAATCAAATTTTACCTGGAAAGACTTTGTTTTTGTATTTAAAACAGTTTCCCACGAAGGAGAAGTGCCATAGCCACCGATGAAGAGTGCATGGGTTGAATCGTTTAGTCGGCCAACCATATCGGCATTTATCATATAATCAACCGAAGCAAGATCGATTGTAGGATGTTGCGTAAAGTATTTTGATCCGAACAAACCAAGTTCTTCGCCCGAAAAACAAACGAACAGGTAGTTCTTATTTTTAAGTTTTGATTTTTTAATTAACCTTGCCAGTTCAATGATTGCGGCAGTTCCACTGGCATTGTCATCTGCTCCGTTGTGGATCGAGCGAACTCCGGTCCAAAGAGAATTATGATCTTCACCATAGCCTAGATGGTCGTAATGCGCACCAAGTACAATGGTTTCGGGAGCGCCATTGTCAATATAACCCAAAATATTATGACCTGTTCGCAAAGAATCTGCGAGGGCAACATTAATACTGAGATCAAGATTGATCGTTGGATCAGAAAAATATTTTTTCGCTGCTTTTTCTTTCAGAAACAGGACAGGAATACTTAGAGATTCCGCTTTTTCTTTTGGGCGAAATTCGGGCTCTGCTGCTTCGCTTTCTGAATTGTAAACAAACACGGCTGTTGCACCCTTAGTACTGAATTCCTGAGCTTTATCCATTATTGCATGGTCAAGATCGAAATGGGGATTATTTTTATTTTCAATAGTTAGGTCTTTTATATCCCAAAACCACGGTCGGCCTTTTTCACGAAGTGCAGGAGAAGCATCAGTTTCTAAAGATTTTTCTGCGCTAAAGATGAAGGGGAAAAAATCCGTTCCATATTCCAGGTTTGTTTCATTGATTGTCAAGTGAGTTGAAGACAATACACGTTTTCCTTCGTTCACCTCGAAGCGCTGTAGATAAGTGTTGTTCTCTCCTTTCGGAATTAAACCAATCATCTTAAATTTGTCATCAATATATTTATAGGCAAGTTCTTCTCCGGGAGTTCCCGTTGCTCGCCCTTCGAGTTGATCACTGGCAAGAAAGCCAATATCGTGTTTTACATTTTCAATAATAGTCCGATCAGACTTTTTTAATTTTTGCGCTACGAGATCGTGACCATAAAGAAAAATGAACAGGAAAAGATATTTCATCGGGGTGATTTTTTGCAAAGCTACTATGAATAAATCAGGCTAAAGATGTTTGTTTTTAGGAGATTGGGCGTAATGAAAACCGATAAAAGTCTGTTAAGGCGTATGTTTAGCAAATCTGTTTTCTTAAATCGTAAAGGATCGGGACAGCGTTCCACATAATTTTACCTGATATCGAAGAGTTTTTGAAAAGACAACTGAACATAGCACTCGTAGGAAATCCAAATAGCGGCAAGACGTCTTTGTTTAATTCAATGACCGGCTTGAATCAAAAGGTTGGTAATTTTCCAGGAGTTACTGTTGATAAGAAAACCGGATTGAGTAACATTTCTG
>JBBSPT010000260.1:0-4570 GCA_038258515.1 Chitinophagales bacterium
GCACTTCCGGTAACCTTCGCCCTACCGTCAACCCTGTCTAAATCTTTCATGCAATTAATGAATTAGATATTTTAAAAACCAACGATTACAAACCACTTTCAACATTATGTTTCAGACCAATCCAGAAACTTTTTTCAAAGTTTCAACAATCGTATTTGGCGCCATTTTCAATTTGAAATTATTTTGGCCATAACCTTTCGAATTCTTCATGGCAATTCCGGCTGCTTCGCGAAAGTTTGACTCCGAAGCACTTTTTCCTTTGAGAAAATTTTCAGCTTCCGTCAATCTCCAGGGCTTGGCTGCAACACCTCCCATACAAAGTCTTGCATCAAGAATTTTTCCATCTGCAATGTCAAGCGCCGCAGCGACAGAAACCAGTGCGAACGCATAAGAAGCACGATCACGAACTTTTATATACATCGAATTTTTTGCCAGCGCATCATTCACAGGAACCTCAACGGCTGTAATCAATTCACCTCTTTGAAGAGTATTTTCTTTGTCCGGCGTATTGCCCGGCAGGCTGTGAAAATCTGCAAACCTGATTTTTCGCTCTCCCTTGCTACCACTTACGATGACCGTTGCATTGAGCGCTGCGAGTGCAACACACATATCGCTCGGATGAACAGCAATACAGTTTTCAGATGCACCAAAGATTGCGTGCATCCTGTTGTAACCTTGCAATGCTGAACAGCCGGTGCCAAGAGTTCTTTTGTTGCAAGCCATTGCAGTATCGTAAAAATAGGGGCATCTCGTGCGCTGCAGAATATTACCCCCGGTTGTAGCCATGTTGCGCAATTGCGGCGATGCTCCTGCCTTCAGGGCCATAGAGAGTAAAGGAAGCTTTTCCAGGATCAATTCATTTTCAGCAACGACGCTGTTTAAAGTGAGCGCTCCGATCCTGATGGTTCCATTTGTCTCCTCAATATTTTTCAGCGGAAGATCAGAAATGTCAATCAATTTCTCCGGCACCTCGATCCCCTTTTTCATGAGGTCTACGAGATTAGTGCCGCCCGCAATAAACTTTGAACTGGCATCTCTGGCTAAATTGTCGATCGCTGATTTGGGTGAAGAAGCTTTTACATAGTCAAAATTGATCATATAGTGCCTCCTTTTTCTTTTACTTCTTTAATTGCGTCAACGATATTTGGATATGCGCCGCAACGGCAAATATTGCCGCTCATGTATTCGCGAATGTTATCGTCAGTGCCGGCATGTCCTTCTCTCACACAGGCAACTGCCGACATAATTTGCCCCGGAGTACAGTATCCACATTGAAATCCATCGTGCCTGATGAAAGCCTCCTGCATCGGGTGCAACTTATCTCCGTCTGCGAGCCCTTCGATCGTGGTTATTTTTTTTCCATTCTGCATGATAGCCAGGCTCAGGCAGGATAAGACTCTCTTGCCATCGACATGAACGGTACAGGCGCCACACTGACCGAAATCACATCCTTTCTTAGTGCCATAAAGATGAGCGTGCTCCCTCAACAAATCAAGAAGGGTGACGCGGGGCTCCACATTGAATTGGTGCAGTGTTCCGTTAATTTCAAGCTCCAAAAGTTTTTGTTCAAATAACCGTGCTCCTGCTTCATCTAATTTTTTATCGGCAGCCTTCATGAGTGCACGAGGCGCTATTGCAAGGGCAGTGAGAAGTGACGATTGTTTCAAAAAATTTCTTCGTGGATTGTCCTTGAAGTTGTCAGCCTCTTTTGATTTTCTATTTGACATACACAAGCATATTTATTAGTAAATGTAAGGATTTATAAAATACACTTTTTTTTGAAAAAGGCCGTAAAAGTGAAGTCTAATCAACATATGCTGCGTGCAGGCAAATTTTTCTCTCACAACATTTTTTTCCAGCCAAACACCTATTTTTTAACATTCGGGCCGGTCACCACTTTCAGAATGGCATGAAATTTTAATGATCTATTATAGATTAATTCACCCTAAATATTTAACCAATGAAAAAACTATTATTTCTATTTACACTAACGTTACTGTGTTTTGCCGGAAAAGCACAGGTGAAGGTTGGCGCGGATAATTCCTTTCAGGCGCCACTAAAAGATTATAAGACATATTCCTGGTCGCAGGATATCGATCGGATTCCGCAAGATGCGATTTTTGTAGGAGCCAATGGAATACTTGTTTACAACAATGAAACAACCAGAGGCACAATAAAAAAAGATATTGCAAACGAACTGGAATCAAAAGGTTACAAATATGTTCCTTCCGGCGGCGATATGTTCGTGATTTTCACTGTCACTGAAAACCCCGGCACCCTGAGAACTTACAATGGCTATCAGATGATCGATATGGGCCTTGACTCTGTCCGAACACCAGAAAATGTTGAGCATACCAAAATAGAGGCAGGTACATTAATTATTAACCTGATAGATTCTAAATCAGGAAAGGTTGCATGGCAGGGCTATGCATCGGGCCTCATGAAGGCTGATATGATAAATGATGACATGAAAGTCAGGGAGGCTGTTGCTTCTATTTTCAACGAATTTAAATACGGAGCTTCTTAAAGAACAGAATAGTTGCAAAAACTTTAAATTCCCGGCAGGCAAAAAAAATGTCGCCGGGTTTTTTGTTTAAGGAAACATCCGGCTACATATACAAAAAAGAAAAGTTTGTATTTTTGTCAATTCTTAATTAGAAAGAACTTTCTAATACAACCGCTCCTTCAGCATCATATCTGTTTCAGTTTTTTGTTATAATGATATTTTTATTTAAAATTGATACGCACCTGTTGCGTATTATTTTTGGGCCGGCGAAAAAATACCTGTATATGCGATATTTTATTATTTCCATTCTATTACTGGTTTCCAATTTACCTGTTTTTTGCCAGGTTATAAATGTTGAAAGCCAGCGTATCCAAAGCGATACGACCGGTTGGCTCGGAGGGCTGGGTACGGGATTTCTTTTCGAAAAGAATGTGGTGGAGGTGATAAACATCAACGTAAATGCACACCTCGAATACAAAACTCAAAAAGATCTTTACCTGTTTCTCGTGAATTACAGTTTCTTAAAGGGAAGTGGTCAGACCTTTAGCAATAATCTTTTCTATCATTTGCGGTATAACTACAAAGTAAATAGTTTTCTTCGCTGGGAAGCTTTCACGCAAATGCAGCAGAATAATGTAACAGGTATTAGGCTTCGTTTACTTGCAGGTACAGGCCCAAGATTCAAATTGTCGGACAGTAAAAAACTTACATTGTATGCCGGAAGTTCATTCATGTACGAGGACGAGAAAGAAAAAACGCATCCAATAATTCATCACAAAGATTTTCGCAGCAGCAATTATATAACTGCTACATATAAGCCTTCGGATGCAACTGAAATTATTGCGACTGTTTTTTACCAGCCTCTGTACAAAAATTTCAAAGACTATAGGATATTAAATGAGATTACTTTAAAAATTAAGCTTGTAGAAAAATTATCTTTCACAACCGGCTGGTATTTTCTTTATGATAGCAAACCCGCTGCTTCTACTCCTAAGCTGGACTATAGTATCAGCAACGGGATAGAATATAATTTTTAAAGTTGCTCAGAACAACACAACCTTTTTCAACCGGGCACTAAAAAACCACACTCCTTTCGGAATGCGGTTTCAGAAATAAAAGGATAATATCTACTTACCCTTTTTCTTCTTTGAACTATTCTCCTGCGCCTTTTTTTCAATTGCCATCTGCTCTGCCTGGTAAGCGCTATTCAAGGAATCCCGTTTCATTTGCTCTTGCTGCTGCATCTGTGCCTGTAAACTCTGTTGTTCTGCCTGTCTCGCCTGTTCTGCTTCAGCATTCTTTTGATCTATGATTGCATAGTCGTTTTGCAATCTTGAAGAAAGCGCATTGTTAAGGGCCATAGCAAACTTAGATCTTGACATAGAAGTCGCGTATGGGTTCATTCCTGCTGTGCTGTACCCAAAAACATCATTTAAAATACTATACACTTCCTTTTCACTCAACTCAGCTCCCGGATTAAATGATTTCGACTTTTCAAAAGATAAATTCACGCCTTTTTGCATTAAAGATTGTGCTGACGGGTAGTACAAGCTATTCTCCCGGACCCCTGTTAAGCCATTCAATCTACTTTGCTTGTCTTCAGAGGTAGAAGCATCTGCCGCTTGCATATTGTTTCCGGAGGCTTCAATCTCATGTTCTGATTCCACTTTCCTTGCTGCATCAATTGCAGAATTCAATGAGACAATGAAATCACCTTTTCGTATTGGTTCATCTCCACGAAAGGAATTATCATCATAGGTGAGTGTGACGTTTTTATCAAGTAGATTTTTCACACTGGTATAAGCAAGATTGCTGTCAGCGATGTCTGCAACATCCGCTACAGATGAAGGTGAGCCAAAATTTTGCTCCACATATTTTGGTTCATCGCTTTTGGTTTTGATTTTTGATTTGGTTTGTGCCCCGGCACTATTCATGATGATAGAACAAATGAATATTGAAGTGAGGATTTTTAAATGCTTTTTCATTGTTTAGTGTTTAAAGTTACTAATGCGAATTCCTGTTTTTCTTAGATTTAAGCACCTATTACCAAAATCAATGCCTGAA
>JBBSPT010000261.1:0-4550 GCA_038258515.1 Chitinophagales bacterium
GGCTAAATTTTCTCGCGAAGGGGAGCACAACTTTTACTCATTTAAAACATGAAAACAAAAATCCAAATTCCCTGAGCGATGATTTTATAAAAGCAATTTATCGCGATCACGAGAATAATCTTTGGATTGGTACCCTTCATGGTGGCCTCAATAAATTCAACCCTCAAAACAAAAAATTTAAAATATACCAGCACGACGATAATTCACCGGCATCACTTTCTTTCAATGATGTTTATAAAATTTTTGAGGACAGTAAAGATCGCCTTTGGATTGGAACGAATGGCGGAGGTCTTGATTTATTCGATGCAAAAAGCGAATCATTTACCCACTTCAAAAGTGCCGAAAAAAATAATGATGCGCTTTCTGGTGACTATATATATGCGATCAACGAAGATTCTAAACAAAACATTTGGATAGGGACCGAAAATGCAGGATTGTCAATACTGAATACCACTACCGGAAAATTTACCACCTACATAAATGATGAGATTGACAACAGCAGCCTTAGCAATAATTCGATTTATGATATTTGCCGCGACAATAAAGGGAACATGTGGATCGGAACTTTTTCCGGAGGGCTCAACTTTGTAAATGCCGACAATAAGTTTTACCATTACAAACACACGGCCAGCAGCACGAGTCTTTCCAATAACAAGTTGCTGTCAATTTTTGAAGATTCAAAACATAACATCTGGATAGCAACAGACGGTGGAGGGTTAAATTTGTTTGATCGGAATGCCGGCACTTTCTCCCACTACAAGCACAACCCGTCAAACATAAATTCAATAAGCGGAGATTATGTGTTGAATGTGAATGAAGATGCAAGCGGAAACCTATGGATAGGAACATGGGGAGACGGTATTACGATATTCAATAAAGAAAAAAATACCTACCGCCACCTCAAACATATTCCGGGAGATAAGACAAGTTTAAGCAGTAACAATGCATGGAATATTTACCGGGATACAGATGACAACATGTGGGTCGCGACTTATGGAGGCGGGCTTAACAAGTACAATCCCACAACAAATTCGTTTGATGTTTATAGGAACAATGAAAAAAATACCGATGGCATAATCAGCGATAAGATATATTCTGTGCTTGACGATAATAAAGGGCACTTATATATTGGCACAGACGGTGGAGGTTTAAATGTCTTTGATAAGAACACCGGCACATTCACTCACTATTTGCATGATGATTACAACAAAAACTCGATAGCGGGCAATATTGTCGGGCATATTCTCCGGGATAAAAATGGTTTGCTTTGGATCGCAACCACGAGTGGTTTGTCTGTTTTGGATCCGGCAAAAAATATATTTACAAATTATACGACCGAGAATGGCTTGCCCAGCAATGACGTTTTTGGAATTCTCCAGGATAATATTTCTAATATATGGCTCAGCACAAATAGGGGCATCTCGATGTTCAGCCAGCGCACCAAAACGTTTAAGAACTTTGGGGTCATCGACGGATTGCAAGGCAACGAGTTCAAGGAGCAGGCCTTTTGCAAGAGCAGCACAGGCGAATTTTATTTTGGCGGCAATAACGGTTTTAATGTGTTTGATCCAAATAACATCTCCACGATTCAATTTGATCCTCCACTTGTGTTAACCGGATTTCGCATTTCAAATAAAGAGGTTCCGGTGGCAACAGATAGTGTTGACTCACCATTGAAGAAAGACATTTCTGAAACGAAATCCATCACTTTGCCATATATCAGTTCCGTTATACAGTTCGAATTCGCTTCGTTGAACTTTACGGCAAATGAAAAAAAGCACTACAAATACATGCTTGAAGGTTTTGAAGAAACCTGGAACGAAGGAAGTGAAAAGACATCCGCAACTTACACAAATCTTGACCCGGGAAAATATACGTTTAAGGTTAAAGGAATGGACAATGCGGGAAACTGGTCATCAAAACTTTTAAGTGTCAGCCTAACCATTACCCCTCCCTTTTGGCTCACCTGGTGGTTTAAAATTCTTGCCGGCTTCACTGTTGTTCTCGGCTCAGTGATGCTTTACAGGACCAGGATGCGTGCCATTAAAGACAGGCAAAAAGAATTGGAGAAAAAGATAGACGAACGAACTACGCAGCTAATTGAGTTAAGCCGGGAGGAGCAAGTCGCAAGGATTGAAGCGGAAAAAGCGCGGCAGGATGCCGAGCAGGCAAACCAGGCCAAAAGCGTATTCCTCGCAACTATGAGCCACGAAATAAGGACGCCGATGAATGGTGTCATCGGGATGTCATCGCTGCTGGCAGAAACAGAACTTACAGAAAAGCAAAGAGAATACACTGATACAATTACAAATTGCGGTGAAAGCCTTTTGAATGTAATAAACGACATACTCGACTTTTCGAAGATCGAATCCGGCAACATGGAATTAGAACATGAAGATTTTGATCTTCGTGCTTGTATTGAAGATGTGCTCGACATATTCGGAACGAAAGCTGCGGCTCTCGGCGTTGATCTTATTTATAAAATGGATGACAATGTTCCCAACCAGATCGTTGGCGATGATTTGCGATTGAAACAGGTGTTGACAAATCTTGTCGGTAATGCATTGAAATTTACGCAAAAAGGAGAGGTGTTCGTGAAGGTGCATCTCATACAAAAGATGTCGGATGAGAGTCTAACACTTCAGTTTGAAGTGCATGATACCGGCATTGGCATTCCTAAGCAAAAACTCAACCGTTTGTTTAAGCCGTTCTCTCAGGTAGACTCATCCACAACAAAAAAATATGGTGGAACTGGTTTAGGCCTTGCGATCTCTCACAAGCTGGTGGATCTGATGAAGGGCGGGTTTCATGTTAAAAGCGAAGAAGGCAAAGGCTCCGTTTTTTCTTTCACTATTGAAACGTCGGTCGGTAAAAAGTTGTTGAAAGGATATATTCAATACAACATGTCTGATCTGCAAGGCAAGAAGGTGTTAGTGGTGGATGATAACACGACAAATCTTGCAATTTTAAAAAGCCAGTTGGAAACATGGAAACTGGTGCCATTGTTAGCCGAATCAGCCAGCATCGGTTTGGAGATTTTATCGCAGGAGAAAAACATTGAACTTGTTCTCACAGACATGCAGATGCCAATAATGGATGGAGTGCAGTTTGCGGAACAAGTCAAAAAAATTGATTCATGCCTGCCTGTTATTTTATTGAGCTCGGTAGGACAGGATTATAAAAGTCAAAATTCAAACCTTTTTACTGCGATACTGAATAAACCTGTCAGGCAGCATGTTTTGAGTAAGAATATTCTGCAAGTATTGAAACCACAGTCTTCAGGGCCGACAGGAGCAAAATTTCCGAATGAAAAGTTGCCTGCAAACTTTGCGCAACAACATCCGTTAAAAATCCTGGTTGCTGAAGACAATGCTGTGAATCAAAAAGTAATTTTCTACATTTTAAACAAATTAGGCTACTCGCCGGAATTAGCAGAGAATGGCGCAGTCGCAGTAAAGAAAGCCAGTGAAAAAGATTTCGATATTATCCTCATGGATATGCAGATGCCCGAAATGGATGGATTGCAGGCTACTCAGTTACTCAGAGCAAATCTTGAACTTCAGCCGGTAGTAATTGCCTTAACAGCAAACACGATGGAAGGAGACCAGGAGGAATGTTTGAATGCAGGCATGAACGATTATATTTCAAAGCCTGTCCGGCTGGAACAATTAACCGAAAAGCTTGAAAAGTGGTCACTGCTGAAAAGTCAAATTGCAAATACATTAGTACAATAATTCCCATGATGGTTAAGTTAGTTGCTTTAGAAATGCATGGATTGGGAATGAAACATAAAAATATTTTTTAACCGAGTCAATTTAACCTATGGAAAAACTTTATGACCTCAGCACCATCGAAATGATGGATGACAACGAATACGTTGTCGACATTCTGAAAATATTTTTAGAAACGACACCTGTTGAAATGAATGATCTTAGAAAAGCCTGTGTCTCCGGTGATCACGACCGGATCAACAAAGCGGCGCATAAATTAAAAAGCAGCGCAGGCCTTCTCGAAGCCAATAGGCTTTTAACTGTCCTTACGCGGATCGAGCAACAAGCCAGGGCTCATCAAAATGATGAATTTTCACTGATGGCCGTCCAGGCAAATGAAGAATACAAGAAAATAGAATCTCCTCTAAAAGAGCATCTAAAAAATGTTCAAGCTCAAATACGCGTCAACGCCTGACATCAGATTTTCTATCTCAATTAAAAAGTTTATTTCAATGCCGGAAAATATCTGGCATTGCGTGTTTATTGCGATTTTGACTTTCAGACGCTTCTCCTGAGGGAGCCAGGAATCTTCTTTTCAACCAAAAACAGGTTAATACCCGAAAGCAAATCGTAAATATTGTTTCTTCTCAGATCCCGGAGAAAAATGAATCCAATCATTTCTAAAAGAAAAACAAAAAATTACGCAGGAAACTGTAGCGAGAGAAATAAAAAAAAATCGGCAAGTTACTTACATCGCACCGCTCAACCACATACCCTTGCTATCTTCCGATCCTGGGGGAGTTCTGCAGGAGCTGGTCGTATAAGACTTGCCGGCTGCAA
>JBBSPT010000262.1:0-4544 GCA_038258515.1 Chitinophagales bacterium
AACGGATATGATTTGAAGAATGGCATTAATCTGAACATGGATGTGCTGGATGAAGAATATGAAAAATTTTAGAGAGTTCACTTGCCAAAATTTCTTTCTGAATGACTACTCTTGAATTCAACAAGCTAAGCGGTTTTATCCTTCACAACTATGGTATAAAACTTCCTATTGCAAAAAAGACGATGCTCGAGGGCCGCTTGCAAAAAAGACTCAGGGCATTGAACCTTACCTGCTTCAAAGACTATTGCGAATACGTTTTCAGTGTTGAAGGTCAGGAAAAAGAATTGGTACACATGATAGATGTGGTGACCACCAACAAGACCGATTTCTTCCGCGAGGCTGTGCATTTCGAATTTCTCACTAACAATATTTTACCAAAATATTCCGAACCTGACTTTGGCGGAAAGCCGTTTAACGCATGGAGCGCAGGCTGCTCCACAGGCGAAGAGCCTTACACCCTGGCAATGGTCATGAGCGAATTTTCGGATAAACGTCCTTCGTTCGATTTCAATATCCTGGCAACTGATATTTCAAGCAGGGCTTTGCATGCAGCCGCTACGGCCGTTTACACCAAAGAAAAAGCAGTTCCCATTCCGCTGCATTTAAAGAAAAAATATCTGCTAAAAAGTAAGGACGAGCAAAACAAAACGGTTCGCATAATTTCTCAATTACGGTCAAAAGTTTGCTTCAGGAGTTTCAATTTCTTAGACGGAAATTTTTCGTTTGCCCAGACTTTCAATGTCGTTTTTTGCAGGAATGTCCTGATCTACTTCGACAGGCCGACTCAGGAAAAAGTGATCCTTAAATTATGCTCAAAATTGGAGCCGGGAGGTTATTTGTTCCTCGGACATTCAGAATCCATTTCCAGTATGCATTTGCCTTTGGTGCAGATACAACCCACCATCTTCAAAAAAATCTGAATTACATGATCCCGTACATAAGAAGTGAAATGGAAAAATATTATTTGTACCCGGGAAAAATATTTTTCAGTAAAGAATCGCACATTGTTGATACAATCTTAGGATCATGTGTTGCAGTTTTTGTATGGGATCCGGTGTTGCGTTTTGGCTCTGTAAATCATTATATGTTACCAACGGGCAATACTGAAAAGAACGAACCCTTCAAGTACGGAAAATCTGCAACCGAAGAACTTGTCATACGAATGTTAAAATCAGGAAGTGCAAAAAATGACCTGAGAGCAAAAATATTTGGCGGAAGTGATCTGGCAAATCCTGGCGGAGCATTTAATATCGGACAAAGAAATATTAAAATTGCGCAGCAGGTTTTAAGTGATGAAAAGATACCCATCATCAGTTACAGCGTAGGAGGAATTCTTGGTCGCAAAGTCACTTTCAATTCGGGGTCGGGTATCGTTTTGATTAGCTACATCAGGCGCGACATTAAGGTTATTGATCAGCAGATCAAACAACTATCTAACACTTTCAGAAGATGAATGACAAAATCAAAGTTCTGATCGTTGATAGTTCAGCAATTTTCAGGCAGACTTTAACTGCAATATTAAATGCTGATCCTGCTATAGAAGTTATCGCGACCGCATCAGACCCTTATATCGCTGCAAACAAAATGGCAACCCGGGTGCCGGATGTGCTTACGCTCGATATTGAAATGCCAAGAATGAATGGCACAACGTTTCTTAAGAAAATTATGTCGCAGCATCCTATCCCTTCTATTGTAATTTCCAATGCAGTAGAAAATGATTCAGAGCTTACGCTAAAATTGCTCGGCTACGGAGCCTTAGAAGTGATGTCAAAAAACATTTTTGAGACAGGTGAGATTGATGAAGAAAATAAAATTAAGATCCGTGAACTGATAAAGAAAGTAGCGCATGCGAAACTTCAGAAAAAATCTACATTATCTGCGAGGCCAAAAATTCCCGGAAAGTTTTCGGCGGATGTGGTATTAAATCATGTAAGGCCAAGAAACCTGGTACCAACCAGCGAAATTGTGATCGCGGTTGGCGCTTCCACCGGTGGCATCAAAGCTATCAGTACTTTCCTGGAAGCTCTTCCCGCTGATGCTCCCGGCATCGTGATCGTTCAGCACATGCCGGAAAATTTTACCAGGTCTTTTGCTGAAAGGTTGAACGGCCTCTGTAAAATTTCAGTGAAGGAAGCGAAGGATGGAGACGTTGTAAAAAGAGGAACTGCTTTGATCGCTCCGGGAAATTATCACATGCTTCTCAGGAAGCGGGGACCTCAATATTATGTGGAAGTCAAGAGTGGTCCATTGGTAAACAGGCATCGGCCCTCAGTTGATGTATTATTCCGTTCCACATCGATTTATGCAGGTACAAATGGCGTTGGAATTTTACTGACAGGAATGGGAGACGATGGCGCAAAAGGATTACTTGAAATGAAGCAGGCAGGTGCAAAGACGATCGCACAGGATGAAAAATCTTCTGTGGTATTTGGAATGCCCAAAGAAGCAATCCTGCTAAACGCTGCCGATAAAATAATGCCGCTCGAAAAAATTGCAGACTTTGTTATGGGAGGGTTTTTAACTGCAAAGTAATTTATAAACTTTCACCAATCAGATTTCGTTTAAAATCTAAATTTTCGACGAAGCGATTTATTTAAAGGCATTCGGGTAACCTAAATTTCTCTTTTTCTCATAGCGTTCTTTCTTTACCAAAAGATTTCCTCTTTTTAGGAAAACATATTTTGTTTCGCTGATAGCTATATATGCAACGGATGCAGCTGATGCTGAAGATGAACCAGTTGTTTGCATCTCGATTTTAGTTCTGAAATTAAACCTGATCTTTAAATTTTGATAAATATTTTTCTCTTGTAAAGAAAATAGCAGATGTACCACAACATTGCCGAAACGATAAGTATTGTCGTCCATTGAAAAGCTTCATCACTTATCCAGCTAAACATCCGGCTGGTAACCGGTGTTACAAATTTTTGAAGCATTGCCCTTCCTCCGGCATGAGCAAACAGGTAAATAAATAGGGGATTCATTCCTACAATTGCAAAAAACACTGCTCCCTTTTTGAGACCAATCATATCGATCAAAAAATAAGAAATTGCCAGGCCGATTACTGACCATCCTCCACTTACAATAATAAATGAGCTTGTACATACCCGCTTGATGATCGGGATATAGTTCCCCAGGATATAACCCGCTATCACACCGATAAGCCCGGCTACCAACAGCGTAAGTAATTTTTTCTTTTGAGTCCAATCTTTCATTAACACCATTCCGGCAATAACTCCCCAGATGGTGTGAGCTGCTGTAGGGATGGCATTAAATGGAACCCAACGATCTTCACTTAATCCCCCGGTTAAAAAAATATCAACCCATGAACCAAAATTATGATCTGCCGTAAATGGCTGATTAAATCCTTCTACAGACCATGTACGGTAAATGATATCAGTTGCCACAATTAGTATGATGGAGATTAACAACTGCCATTTTATTGCTTTTCTCATTAACAAGAAGGCAATGAGATATGTAACTGATAATTGGGCGAGTACATTATTGAAAGAAGACTTGGTCTCCGAAGATAAAAGCCAACCGAGGAAAAGCAATAAAAGTGATCGACGTAAAACACCGCTCAACGACTTGTTCCAGGTTTCTCCTTTAGCCCATTTTTTAGAAAAAGAGAAAGGCATGGCAACTCCCACGATGAACATAAAAAAAGGCTGTATAAGGTCCCAAAAATTAAGACCGACCCAATCTGCATGATCAAACTGTCGACCAATAAAAGATACCACATGGTTGTTACTTGCCGGATCAAACAGTTGCCAATAACCAGACACGAGGAGGAACATGGTAAATCCGCGAAAAAAGTCAATCGAAAGAACGCGGCCCTGTTCAGATTCCAGTTTAACCAGGCTTGGCATTTTTTATTAATTTATATTTTTAAAATTGTCTTTACAACAAGTAAATTATCTTTTTTGCGTGCAGCAATTCGTCAAATCACATCTCACCAACCAAAAAATTCATCAAAGCGACTCGTCATTTTTTTGACAGTTTTAAAGACTCATAATCTTGCAGCCGCAAGATCAAACAATAGAGACTGTTCATTCACCTCATAAACCGGCAATCTTATACTGAGGACTAATCGCACTCAATATCGTTCAATTTATTAAACCAGTATTTTCGGATGATTCCCTTTCGAGAGTATTGTATTTATTGAATTATTTAGGATGGCAAATCCTTTTACTTACAAAAAAGTCCGCAAAAATTAAATTTTACGGACTTCAAATTTGAAAGAAAAACTCCTTTTGTCGGGGCGGTCCCGCTTTTCTAACGGGACGACCTCCAACTTTCTTTTTGTCGGGGCGGTCCCGCTTTTCTAACGGGACGACCTCCAACTTTCTTTTTGTCGGGGCGGCAAGATTCGAACTTGCGACCTCCACATCCCAAATGTGGCGCGATAACCGGGCTACGCTACGCCCCGAACTAAATTCTTTGCTTGAGCAAGGTTGCGGAGAGGGTGGGATTCGAACCCACGGTACAGTTTAACCCGTACGACGATTTAGCAAACCGTTCCTTTCGGCCACTCAGGCACCTCTCCT
>JBBSPT010000263.1:0-4526 GCA_038258515.1 Chitinophagales bacterium
ATACAAACGGAAAATAACCTGCTTTTTGAACCAATTCAATCACCCTACGCCAAAAGAATTGGCGGAACCATCACGCTGTTTGAAAGAGTCTCAAAAGCGGTAAAAGAATCCATTCACAATAATTTTATTCAGGTGGTGATCAGCGGAGATCATATCGTTGCAGTCGGCACAATTGCAGGGATAAAATCTGCGAAGCCGAACAGCCGGCTCGGCGTAATCTGGATCGATGCCCACGCTGACCTACACACGCCTTTTACAACTCCGTCAGGCAATATGCATGGGATGCCCCTTTCAATCGCAATTGGAGAAGACAATAAAGACAATATGGTTCATGACCCGGATGAGAAAACGATAAAGCAATGGGATCATTTAAAAAACTTTGGAAATATTTATCCAAAAGTTTTGCCGGAAGACGTCGTTTTTATTTCTCTGAGGGATTATGAAAAAGAGGAAAAAGATCTTATACAAAAACATTCGATGAAGGTAATTTCTACTGCTCAGGTAAGAAGGAAGGGTCCTGAAAGTATTGTCCGGTCGGTGATTCGCTACCTTTCGGAATGTACAGATATTTACGTAAGCTTTGATGTGGATTGCCTGGATTCTTCAATTTCAAAAGGCACCGGCACTCCTGTCAGCAACGGACTCCGTGAACGCGAAGCCGAAGATCTTGTAAGTAAATTTATGCAGAACCGGAAAATTTGCTGCTTCGAAATAACGGAAGTAAATCCTACGTTGGATAAAGAAAATTTAATGGCCGAAATCGCTTTCAATATTTTGCAGAGGAGTGTAAATGTTCTTATGATGAATTAGCAATCAAATGGCTATTGAAAAAATCTATTCAAACAATTCTTTTTGCGTTGATTGAGCTTCAGAGTTTGCCCATTCCATTTGATCGCTTTTAGAATAATCGGTAAGTTTATTTCCAAATGCACGCCAGCCCATCAAGTCCACCACTTTGTTGAGTTTAATCTTTGCCTTTCGTACCTGTGAGCCTTTGCCACTTTGCATCGCAAGCAGCGGTTCCCGCACAGTTGTAGCTTTCAACAAGCGGTTGCCGGAACCTTCTTTGATGAAAAAAAACTTTGTGTTCAACGTGTTTGTTTCGATCTTAAATCGCTTGACATTGTATTGCAGCTTTTCATTGTCGAGATAAACGGCTGTTATAATTTTATCAGGATCAAATTTTTCTATTAATTCTATGTTATGTGTTTCAAAGCGCTGTGTAATTTCCTGGCCCGTGATTTCATAATTTCCATCTTTATAGACTACCAGTATTTTATCATCTCCATCGAAGTTGCCCAGGAACTTCCCTTTTTCTTCTATGTTCAGCCGACCGAAAGTATCGTCAAACCAAAGCTTTCGTTTATCGAGAGTTGATTTTCCCTTGTCAATAACTTTCACCGTTTTAATGGGATACTTGGTAACCTGGTTTCCAATACTACTCCGGCTGCGTATCTCTAATGTCTCGAAATAAAAATCAAGTTCCTTGTTGCGCGCCTTTGATCCGGGAGTTAAAATGATACGAAGCGTTTCCGCTTCGCCATTTGGATTGACGGAAAAATAGTGCACCTTACTTTTCTCATCGCCCTTTGTAAGGTCGTATTCTTTGTCGCGGGTAACGCTTGTAACGTTAAAGCGCTTTGAATAACTTACTCCCTTCTTACCTTCTGCATAGATCATGTTATATGTAGTACGTTCATCATTTTTCTTGAACACGGCAACATGGATAATATCTTTCCCAATAAAAACTTTATCAGCCACTTTCACAACTTTCATCTTACCGGTTTTCGTGAAAGCAATGATATCATCAAGGTCGCTGCAATCCTCTACAAATTCATCTTTCTTCAAACCAGTGCCAATGAAACCTTCTGAACGGTTTACAAAAATTTTTGTGTTGGCTATGGCAACGGCTTTCGCCTGTATTGTATCGAAAAGTTTGATCTCAGTTTTCCGCTCCCTGCCCTTGCCATATTTTTTTAATAATGCTTCATAGTAAGAGACAGAATAATCCGTAATATTATTCAAATCGAAATTCACCTGCTTTATCTCGCCTTTAAGATTTGAAATTTGCTCGTTTAGTTCATCGATATCAAGTTTATAAATTCTTCGAACGGGCTTTTCTGTTAGCTTTAAAATATCTTCTTTAGTGATCTCTCTTTTTAGCTGGTTGACAAAGGGCACAAAAGCCTTACCGATTGCGCTTATCACCTTTTCCCATGTGTCGTGCTTTTTCTCGAGCTCTTTGTATATTTTTTCTTCAAAGAATATTTTTTCAAGAGATGTATAGTGAAGTTTTTCCTTAAGCTCCGCCAGCTTTATCTCCAGTTCTTTCTTCAATAAGTCTCTTGTATTTTCGGCAGAAGTTTTCAGCAACTCTTTAACCCCTGGAAATTCCGGTCTTTGTCCATTGATAACACAAGCGTTGGGTGATATAGAAATCTCACAATCCGTAAAAGCATACAATGCATCGATGGTAATATCCGGTGACATACCCGGCGCAAGCTCAACAGTTATTTCAACATTTGCGGCCGTGTTGTCTGTTACCTTTTTTATCTTGATTTTTCCGTTATCATTTGCCTTAATGATACTATCAATTAATTGTGAAGTCGTGACCCCGTAAGGAACATCTTTAATCAACAAAGTTTTTTTATCAAGCTCTTCAATGAGTGCACGAACCCTGACTTTGCCTCCCCTGATACCATCATTATAATTGGTTACATCTATCATTCCGCCGGTTGCAAAATCAGGATATAATTCAAACTTTTTTCCCTTATAATATTTGATAGCGGCCTCAATCAATTCACAAAAATTGTGAGGAAGAATTTTGGTTGCAAGCCCCACAGCGATTCCTTCAGCGCCCTGTGCAAGAAGAAGAGGAAATTTCATGGGGAGATTGACAGGCTCATTCTTTCTGCCATCGTAGCTCAACTGCCAGTTGGTAGTTTTATTGTTGAAAGCCACTTCCAGCGCAAACTTACTTGGTCGCGCTTCAATATATCTCGGCGCTGCAGCGTCATCGCCCGTTCTCACGTCTCCCCAGTTGCCCTGCGTTTCTATCAGCAGATCTTTCTGACCGAGATTTACAAGAGCATCACCAATGCTTGCATCGCCATGCGGATGGTATTGCATACTTTGCCCGATTATGTTGGCGACTTTATTGAAGCGGCCGTCATCCATTTCCTTCATCGCATGCAGAATGCGCCGCTGTACGGGTTTCAAGCCGTCATCAACCGCGGGTACCGCTCGTTCCAGGATCACATAGCTTGCATAATCCAGGAACCATGTTTTGTATTGACCGGACAACCCGGTGTCACTGTGAACGTAATCTTCTTTTGCAGCTTTCGACATTTCTTAGAAAAAAATTTCTTTAGTTTTTAACTTACTGAGTAAGGGGTTTAACTTTCACTTCAAAATCCTTCATATTCTTTAGCTCTCCCTGTGCATCTATTGCATCCGCAGCAACCATCTTTTTCAATCGCCACAACACATAGGAATCACTGGCAGTTTTGTCTGACTTGTTTATAAAAAGCTGGATCACCTTACTCGCTTTTTGCCAATCGGCCGTGATAAACTTTTGAATTTGTAAGTCATAAAAATCTTCATCATGCTGACTGAGTTTTTTGTGTCCGTCAAGAGTACGAATGATTTTATTTGGTTCGCAGATTTTTGTCCACTCTTCCGGATCAATCTCAAACTCAGCCGCTGAAACAGGGCGGGTAAGTTTCCTGGCTTTTAAAAATTCTTTAGGTGGTATTTCAAAAAGATAGTCAGGGTAAAATATGTGTCCCTTCTCATTGAGAAAAGGCAAATTGTTCAGCCAGATGATCTGTACTTTATCTTCAGAATCCATAAGCTGAGAAATAAGCCAATAATAGCCACATACATCATGATTATTTGGAGCTACCCAGACGCAAACTTTCGCTTCATCATTATTTTGCAACCGTGATTTTATCTCCTGGATTGTTTGCGAATCGTCGTGCACGCCATTGCTGCCGGGATTATCAAAGTCTCCACCCGATAATACTTCGAGCCACCAATTCTTTCTTGATTCAAGGCCCTCACTTGTATAAATATTTTTTAATGGGCCCAGGGCGTAATTATCACTGATGTGAAAAACCTCTCCCCTCTCCGATTCATCTAATTTAAAAAACTCTGTGAGCGTATTTACATCTTCCTCCCGAAAAACTATGTGAAGCATTTTTTTATTTTATTATTTCCAGGCTTCTTATGCCTCTACTAAGTCTAATTCTACCTTAAGATTTTCTATAATAAAATCTTGTCTCGCGGGAGAGTTCTTTCCCATATAGTACTCCAGCAATTGTTGGATATGAACTTCGGGCAACAACATCACTGGTTGCAACCTTATATCGTCGCCAATAAATTTTCCAAACTCATCCGGTGAAATCTCACCAAGTCCTTTAAACCGTGTGATCTCTGGCTTATTTCCCAGCTTCGAAATTGCTTTTTGCTTTTCGGTTTCATCATAACAATAGATGGTCTCCTGTTTGTTGCGAACCCGGAACAAT
>JBBSPT010000264.1:0-4514 GCA_038258515.1 Chitinophagales bacterium
AGTCTCTATAAAAAGCTTGCGCCTTTGGGTGAAACCTTGGTTTTATGTGATAACTACGGACAGGCAGGAGCTATCAATTATTATTCGAACGATCAAAATATCGCCGCCGTTTCGTTCAACGCAGACTATATCAATTGGATTCGTTTGGATAAAAAGTATGAGCATTTAATCCGGGTGAAAACTGCGGATAACCAGGATGATGAATTAAAAGAAACCGGACCTTATTTTGATAAATCTTACACAGCAGATTCTGTCACTAATAAACTGGCGAGGGAATTTGGCACAACTATCTATGGATTTGAAGGAGCGAAGGTTGATATTCGTCAGCCGATAAAAAAAGAAATAGCTACAGTGAAGCGATACGGAAAATAGTTAATAATTATGTCGTGCCCCTTCCTGGCCGGTGTCCTCACCGGACATTCCTTGATTAATATTATCTTAGAATAATATGCTAGCCACTTTCCAGGAGAGCGAAAAAAACACAAAGCAGTTCAATCCTGTCGTTACAAATCCTAAAATAGATTCTGTTGTGAGGCTGAAGAGTTACGCTTCTTATTGCTGGTTCTTTTTGTGAGAGCTTACCGATTTCGGATGTTGAATAATAACTTCTAAACGCTGTTGTAATTTATCCAGGAAATTGAATGCAGTTTTCGCGGAATGTTTTTGCAATAAGTAATCGTAAATTCGGAGCACGTTCTTTCGGAAGCGCCTGGATAAGATTATCTTTTTTTCCATTCATCCATTTCTTTTTTAAAATCTTTCCAGTCGATTATTTCATTATTATCAGTTTCTGAAATGGCTTCGTGTAATTCTTTTACCTGCTGTTCATCCAGGTCATCAATTATGTCTTTATTATTTGCGTAATAAGCTATGTCTTCCATAACCATTTGCAAAACATTTTCATCTTCAATAGAATTTAGCAACTCATAAATTTTTGATTTAACACCTTCGTTCATATATGTTACTTATATAGATAAAATTAGACAATAAATCAAAATGGCGGAGCTGATTATTCAGTGATCTTGTAAATTCTGGTACTTAAATTCTGTAACGCCGGCAAGTCATGACTCGCTTTATCCAAATAAAAATAGGCGGTTGACGAAACATCATCACTCCTGTAAAACATCACAAAGCCCTCAGGTAAGGTGGTGTCGCTTAAATTCAAAATATGCCCCGGTGTATATAAAGGTTTTGGTGCGCCATGCTGGTCATCAATTGTAGCAGGAATTAATGGGACACCTTTGGCTTGTAATGCTGTCACCAGTTCTTTTTTGTTTCCACCCATTTGCTGCAATACAACTTTACAATCCGATTTAAAAAATATAGGGTCGGGAATGTGATAGCGATAAAAACACCATCCGTTATCATTGTCTTTGTTAGCATACAAAGAACCTGCATAGTCATTATAAAACTGCCCCTGCCCCCAGCCCGTACCAATATAATCTTCAGTTCCTGTTCCGGATAGAGTCGGAAACTTTTTATCGCCATCCAAATACATTTTCACTTCGCCTTCACCCCACCAATAATTTTCGTAAATGGAATTCGCGAACACGCCAACATTCACACCAAGGAATCTCCCTTTGCCTTTCACATGCGGCAACAATTCAAAATCTTCTGCAAGTTTTGTTGCAGTATCCCGATGCCAGTAAGCATGAAAATATAAGTTGTCACTCTTCCATGGCGTTTGTTGAAAATCCACATCATAAAAAATATGCGAAAGTCTTTTATTGCTTTCATTCTTGATTTGGATGCGTACCGCTGTCTTGAATGGCATCGGTGCATAACAAATGAAAGAGCGACCCTCAGGATTTACAAACAGCGCATTGTGAAATGTTGCAGTTTTCCCTAAACCTATTCCGAAGAAATCACCGAAAGGAACGCTCACAGCAGGCTTTGACGCATCATCCCAAAATATTTCCAGCTTTAATGAGCGCAACATTTCAGGCGAGCGGTCAATTAGTGTAACCCATATTCTGTTTATGATGCCTGAGCCCTTTGTGTTTAATAAAACTTTTGTTTCGCCAGGTTTTAGTTCATCTGAAGGATGACCTTTAGCGCCATTGTTTTCCATCGCTGCTTTGCCTTTTTCTGCTGTAGGATTTTCAAAGCTCGACCATCGCGGAGATGATGTACTATCGAATTGAAATAAATTTTTAGTAGGTGAAATTTGTGCGTGTGTATTTTGAAAAGAACAAATGCAAACGACTGCAAGCAATGTTTGCAACAAGCTGGATATAATATTTTTCATTATGACAAGATAGTGGAAGATATGTTTTGATAATCCCTTTCGTTCTCTCGCTATTCAACGCAAGCTCCCCCAGGACCGCGAATACCTACGCTACCTTTAAATAACTATCACGATCAAAAAAGCAGAAAAATACTACATCATGGCAACCGGCATTAAAATTCCTTGATCTTAATATTTTTAAACCAGGCTTCACTGCCATGGTTTTGAAAGGTGATATATCCTTTATCGGCTGCACCGTAAGAAGCGACGTCAGCAAATTTCTCCGCGGCTTTATTCTTGTTCCATTCGTCATTGTGCAATTCATAAGACACTACTTTTTCGCCATTTAGCCAATGCTCTACCATGTTGCCCTTTTTCACGATTCTTGCAGTATTCCACTCGCCCGCTGGCTTGGGATGCGCATTTGGCGCAGTATTCATCGCATAGTTTGCGGCTGTGTGTTGCCAGTCTTCTAACTTCTCAGGAAAATTTACATCATCAATGATTTGGTATTCAGGACCGCTCAGGTAAGAAGAAGAACTATCTTCTGTCACGAGATATAGTATGCCACTGTTGCCTTTGGGAGATATTTTATAATCTACGCTTAGATCAAAATCCTTGTACTGATCCTTCGTCATAAGATCTGCGGTTATTGCTCCATAATTATCCTGGCTGCCTCTACAGTGTAAAGTCCCGCTATCAACCGACCAGGATTCGGCTGATTTATTTTGATAGGTTCGCCATCCATCCATGCTCTTTCCATCGAACAATAATTTAAAACCTTGTTCTTTGTCTGTAGATGATAAAATATTATCGCCCGTGTCAGCGGGTGAAGAACAAGAGATTAAACCAATGGTTGCAAGTACAAGCAAAAGGACATTCTTTCTCATAACTAAGATTAAAATTAAGTGGTGATTACTTTTAGATTTTCAGGATCCCATCCTATTATTTTATTACTGAAATAGCTGTCGTTGCAAAGCAATGCAGGAGCTGCAGCGCGGTATCCGAATAGGGCATTCTCTGCGACCTGTCCCTTAGTTCTTATTGCATTGATCCAATTATAATGATGATCAAAGTGAGCTCCTTTGTAGCCTTCTTCAGCAGTATAGATCAATTCCTCAGGAGGCAACATTGTCTTGCGTTCGTAAACATATTCTTTACCGTCCTTAGCATTTTTCGTCTGGTTCAAAGGGTCAGTTTTATCAACGATATTTCTATTCTTATACAAAGTCACTTTATCCCACTCTACTGTCATCGCTCCCTCGCTTCCTACCATGCGCAGGTAATTGGTGCCACCGGTTCCATCAACAAAATTCACACGCACTGAAAGATTGAATGGTGGATGAGCCTGTGAGTCAGGATAATCAAACATTCCTAACATTACATCGGGCACTTCTCTTCCATCTTTCCAATAGCGCAAACCTCCAGTAGCAACTATTTTATTCGGTCCCAGAGAATTAGTGACAAAATGAAGACTGGAAAATAAATGAACAAAAAGGTCCCCGGAAACACCCGTGCCATAATCGCGATAATTTCTCCAACGGAAAAATCTTAGTTTGTCAAAAGGTCTCTTAGTTGTATTTGCAATATACCGGTCCCAATCAACTGTCTGCGGTGAAGCATCTTCAGGAATGTGATACTGCCATGCACCTTCCGGCGACATACGTGCATAAAATGCTTCAGCATAGTTCAGCGTACCAATTGCACCTTCCTTCAATAATTGCTTTGCTTTTTCATTACCGAGTGAACTCATACCCTGGCTGCCCACCTGGAACACGACATTATTTTTCTTCTGTGCATCAATGACTGCCGGGCCTTCTGTGATATCATGCACCATGGGCTTTTCGCAATACACATGTTTGCCTTTGTTCATGGCAGCTACAGAAATATCTTTATGCCAATGATCCGGCGTTGCTATGATGACCGCATCAATATCTTTCCTGTCTAAAATTTCACGAAAATCCCGGGTGGTAGAAATATCATTTCCCCATTTCTTTTTTGCATCTGCAAGGCGACCATCGTAGAGGTCACAAGCTGCGACCAGCTTTACTCCCGGTACAGTAATGCAAGTGGTGGCATCTGCTGTACCCATTCCCCCTGCGCCAATTAGAGCAACCTGCACCTTATCGTTGGCGCTAAATTTTTGTTGTGAACGGATCATTTCAAGGTAGTGACGCTGCCTGTCTTTTGCGGTAACAATGGACGGTACTATTGAGGCGCCCAACACTCCTTTTGTAACATTTGATAAAAACCGTCTTCTCGATTTATCTCCGGTATCATTTGACAT
>JBBSPT010000265.1:0-4501 GCA_038258515.1 Chitinophagales bacterium
CAGAACATACCCCGCGCCCTCAATCCATCAAACGATAGTATCATTCAACGTGGCCCGTTAATTCCTGGTTGCTTAAATTGCGAAGCTCACATTCCGGCAGGCCTTTTTTGGAGTTTTAAAATTAATGGATCATTGCTTTGCGGCAACATCACAAATTCAGTAATTACTCCCGACCGTGATGGCTTCACATTTTTCGGACCGTCGGAATGTTCGCAGGACAGCGGATTAATCATGACAATTCTATTGGATACAACAACAGTGCTCAAAAAAAACAGGAATAACATAGTGACGAACAGGGCGACCATCGAGTACTATGATAACACGACGCTCACGGATGTTTTCATTTCCAAAAGACCAGCCGTTACCTTTACGATTGACAGTTATGATCACGGGACAGGGGTTGCCAAAGGAACTTTCTTTGGAACGGTGACAACAAGAGATAGCTCAAAGAATATTATTACAGAAGGTAGATATGAGATTCAATTCAAATAATCGAAAAAATTCCGGACCCTTCATTTATTTAAAGTTCCATTGTGCAGCTCACTTATCAGAGGAGCAACAAGCGCTGTCCAGCCTGTTTGATGGCTTGCTCCCAATCCATGTCCATCATCTCCATGAAAATATTCATAGAATAATATTAGGTCTTTATTCCCCGGCTCATTATAGAACCAATTGTCCTTTCCATAAACAGGGCGATGCCCGTCTTCTCCTTGTTGAAATAAACTGATCACTCTCCTCGTGAGCTCGTCAGCTACCTTGCTGAGGTTCATTTTTACTCCTGAACCTGTGGGACATTCCACCAACAATTCGTCTCCATAAAATTCTCCGTACTTGCGGATCGACTGAATAATGAGATAATTTATCGGAATCCAAACAGGTCCGCGCCAATTGGAATTTCCACCAAAAAAACTGGACGTAGAATCTCCCGGATCGTATTTAATACTGTATTCCAGGTCTTCGATCGTCACGGCATAAGGTTTCTTTTCATGATATTTTGAAAGCGCTCTGATACCTCCCGGCGACAAGAATTCATCTTCGTTTAGCAAATGTTCTAAAATACTTCGCAACCTGTTTTTAGGAATCAGCGACAACAAAAGTTTATCGCCGTTGACACGTTCTTCATTCGGCCAGAACCGGTTGTTCTTCCGGCGGTAATTTTCAAACCAAGTCGTTCTCTTTTTAAAATCAGTGAGCTTGTCCCTGACGTTCTTTTCAATGATAGAAACAGCAAACATGGTTGTGATGCCGACAATCGATTGAATACGGAGAGGAGTTGGGTTTGCTGCCGTGTCGGACAAAACATCATAAAAAAACCTGTCTTCATCATTCCACAATCCATGCAGATTTAGCGCCTCTGCAATAAGTACAAAGTGCTCGAAAAACTTTGTGGCAGTGTCCTCAAATGTATCATCGACCATAGAAATTTCGATAGCCATATCCATCATGTTGAGCGCATACATTCCCATCCAACTCGTGCCGTCCGCCTGGGCAAGATGGTGATTTCCGGGGGTTTCGATGCTCCTGTTGAAAACGCCAATGTTGTCTAATCCAAGAAATCCTCCCTGGAAAATATTGTTTCCGCTTGTATCTTTCCTGTTGATCCACCACGTAAAATTGATGACCAATTTCTGAAAAATTCTTTTCAAAAATGAAATATCTTCTTTCCCGGTCATTGCCTTTTCTATGCGAAATATTTGTAAGGCCGCCCATGCCTGAACCGGCGGATTCACATCACTGAAATGCCATTCATAAGCAGGGAGCTGCCCGTCAGGTTTCATGAACCATTCCCGCATGATGAGCACCAGTTGGTGTTTCGCAAAACCGGGATCAAGCATCGCCATGGGAATACAATGAAACGCGAGATCCCACGCAGCATACCACGGATATTCCCATTTGTCAGGCATCAGAATTATATGCTGATTCTTTAAGTGTTTCCATTGGTGATTTCTCCCCGTGAGCTTTCCCTGGTTGACCGGCGTTATTCCATCGCTAGTCGTAAGCCATCGTTCTACATCGTAGTGATAATATTGCTTGCTCCATAATATGCCCGCAAGAGCACGTCGTTGAATCAGTTTATCTCCTGCAGAAAGAGATTCGGGAAGAATCGAATCGTAAAACTCATTGGCCTCAGCTTTTCTTTTGGAAAATAGTTGTTCAAAATTTTCGGGAAAAGGTTGTTGCAATTCCTTATCTGAAAGTCGCAGGAAAACGGTACTGGACTTGCCGCCTTCAATTTCGAATTCGTATACCGGTGAAAATTTAGTACCTGAATGATTTTCCCGGATTTCATTTACGTTTTTTTTGTGAATGATTGCATCATGAAATGCATCCTTCACAAAAATGGTTTTATTTGGAATTCCCTTTACTTTTTCCAGGTTGGTTTCATTGTTCGTAAAAAGCGTGTAATCGGGAGATTGAAAATAGAGGAAGTATGATCCTAATCGCTCGTGGCGCGCCTTCACAGATGTTTTATTCACCAGGCTGATCAGAGGTTTTTCGGTTAGCAGTTGATTACTTGTCCGGTTGTAAAACCAAAGTGTCGGAAGCACGGTTAGTGCGGATCTTTTAGAATACCTGTTGTGAATGTCTATTTTAATAAAAATATCTTCACTGTTCTCCTTCGCATAGGTAACATGAATGTCGAAATATCGATTCTTGTCAAACACGCCCGTATCGAGTATTTCATATTCAGGTTCAAGTTTTGAACGCTGCAGATTTCCCAGCGTAAGATCATCGTATGGAAATTCATTCTGAGGATACTTGTACAAGTATTCCATGTAGAAATGAGAAGGCAGGTTGTCAAGATAATAATATAACTCTTTTACATCCTCGCCGTGATTTCCCTCTTTGTTGCCAAGTCCAAATAATCTTTCTTTAAGGATAGCATCTTTGCCGTTCCATAGTGCAATCGAGAAACATAAATTTTGAAAGTAGTCGGAAATGCCGGCGATTCCATCCTCGCCCCAGAGATAGGAACGATAGTGAGCATTTTCAAAAGGAAAATAATTCCAGGCGTCGCCTTTTGTTCCATAGTCTTCGCGAACAGTTCCCCATTGCCTTTCGCTTAGATAAGGACCCCAGCGTTCGATTGGTACTTTTTTCGACAGGTTTTCGGCAAGCCTCTTGTGCTCAGTCGTCATGTTATCATTTTGGATCACCAAAAATTCTCAGTTTACGCATTTTACATTTTCCACTTCATTCAAGCAATCCATTCTAAAACAAAAAGTTCATTTTTGCCGGTGATATTTCTATTGATTGGATTTCGTGCGCAAAGATAAAAATAGTTCGGCTAAATGGCAGGACGGTGTTTTTAAGGAGCCGCGATATTGGGAGTCGAACCAGCTTCCTGACTAATTTTTCCCTGTATGTATTCTGCGGCTTCATTTGTTCTTATCAGAAAAGCTATTATATTAGCGGCTGCTTACTCAATACTTCCTGCGACCAACCACGCAATCCCCCTTTTTTGAACAACCATAATCGATTAATAAAAACGATCAATTATGAAAAAGTTATTGCTAATCCCGATTTTACAAATGTTGGTTTTAACCGCCGTGCGGTCACAGTCTGTATCAATTGACCAACTTCTCTCCCTAACTTCTATGTCGTCAAAGAGTATCGACAAGTTCATGGAAAAGAATAAATACATGCTGAACCCTCAAAGCACAGAAGTTCAGAAAGATTCATTTTGTTTTATTCAAAAATTGCCTGCCAAAAAAAGAGCTTTTGCTGCTGATAGAAGCATCGAACTTTATAAAACAGAAAGTAGCAGGTTCTACATTTATCACACAGCATCGGAAGAAGAATTTCTCGAAGGCCAGGAAAGACTGATCAAGGAAAATTTTTTCTATGACCGCTCCAGGACTGTTTCAAAAGATTCTTTTCTCCTTTTTCAAAAAAGCAATATTGTCATTAAAGCAATTCCGCAAAAGAAAGACAGCACTGTCGATTATGTTTTCGAATTGGAAGAAAAACAGATGCCTGATCTTGCAAATATGCAGCACGCCGAAGATCTACTGCGCTTTACTTCCCATGAGTTCCTGGCTAGCTTTTTTGGTGATAAGAATGTGCAAAAAGACCAGTATTATTTTGCGGAAAAAGAACTCAAAAAGTGTTCCGTGTTATTTCCAAAAAGCAGTCACCAGGTTGTATTTGTTTGGGGAGATGAGATCAACCTCAATAATTTAAGTTATATACTTGTCAGCAACCTTGTACCGACAGTAAGCGCCGCCAAATATGATGGAGTCTTCAGCAATAACGAATGGAAACTCGAAAATGGAATTTATGCCGGTATGAGTATACAGGAGTTGATGCGGCTGAATGAAACTGATTTTGAAATCTACGGAAATTCTTCTGAATTCTCTTTCATGGTAAAGCCAGGCGAAAATGGCAGAGTAGATTTTACAAAGACCGCCGTTTTAATGAGTTGCAAGGCATGCAACACCGACAGGCTTTTCGATAAAACAACAGTTAGGGCGAAAGAAATTATCAGGGATAATCTGCC
>JBBSPT010000266.1:0-4493 GCA_038258515.1 Chitinophagales bacterium
AAAAATAAATGGCGGGCGATGAAAAACCATTTTGTCGCCGACGGCGAAGCAACCGGATAAATGAAATTGATCTGTGCAGATTACTTTTTTGACTGAATATATTCAATCACGTCACCGGATGGAATCATTGGAAAGTTACTCGCATCCTTGTTATACCAATATATCCATGCATCGGTTTTGCTGCCATCTTCCTTTTGCACCGTGACAATTTCTCGGCGATATAGCGGATGTTCTCCCGCTTCGGTTATCAGTCCTTCGTATTCATCTAACTGACCAAATACCCATGAAAAGTCCCCGGGATTATGCAGTGCATACAGTTCTCCTTTTATAAAAATTTCTTCATTCGACGGATTGGCTACGGGCTGGTTGCCAAGGTCTCTTAAAACACCTTTCACTTTTGCATTTCCCAAAGGAGTGAAATGCTGTGTGATGTATTGATAGGCTCCCTGGTGAAAGCCTTTTCGGAGTGAGCTGTAAACAAAAAGCTGTGTCGGTTTTTCGGAATCCATATCATAAGTTTTGCGTAGCAAATAAAGGTAGTCAAATGTAAACTGCCGTAAGAATTGAACAAATGATCATCGACATTGAAATCATTGATTAGAATCACCAATCTGGTGCATTGCCGGACTGTCATTAAAGTCTGGGGAATTTTTTTGTTCATACAACGGATTTATTTTTTATAGTTGGAAAATTTTTCATGAAAGGGTTGGCAAAGTTTTTCCTGGAACGTATATTTACGCCTCAATTCTATATCCCCCCTTTTTAAGGAAGCACCAGCCCCTCTATTTTTTCTTTCAACAACCTGCCAGTCACTGACAGCACTTAGCATTTATGCAAACCAAAACTTGTGCACGTTTTTTTATCACGCTATTCCTGTTGACACTAATGGGAAATATCGAGGCTCAATTTAATTTTTACATTAGCAACTCCGGTAGTGACCACTATCCGGGTAACATTAAACTTATGCCCCGCCAGACGATTGAGGGAAGCGCTTCCTTATTGTCACAGCAGTCAGCGTCTGAAAAAAGAGTGAGCGTTGGATTAAGACAAGGAGATCTGTTTGAAGAAAGCCTTTCACCGACTTATCCCATCGAAGTTGGTACTTACAAAGACAATAAAAGCCCGGACGGATTCGCAACAATGACGGGTTCTACGGAATTTTCTGATGGTTGGACCGTTTTGCCGGGCAGTCAAAATACATTCTCTCAAAAAATTCCATTGACTGGATTTTCGGGAACTGATAATATTGGTAGCTATAGCTACATTTATGTAACCGAGATTGACAAGAGTTTGGAACATTTATTTCCTTTTACTGCCAGGAAAGTGTTGCAATTTGTGAAAAGCATTGAAGCTGTTGAGAAAACTCCCGGATCTTTTTTCTCGCCAATTGGCTCAACAGAAAACCCGGTGATGATGTACCTGCAAACTTCAGATGGAAGTAGTCCGAATCGAAATACAAGGTACAGGTATGAAGTAACTACAAGGTATTGCGCGATCAACAGTTACTTTCAGCCCGATAATGTTTTTGAAAATCTTTGGGTCAGGGGTTTCGGAGCAGGAGTGGGGAGTCTGCCCGGCGGACAGAATTCATTTTATAACAGGATCGTCTTCGGACCTGGCACCGGAATTCATCATTTGGTGACCCGGGGTGGTGCCATCAACAATTCTTTGTTTTTGCCCGGGGCAAAAAATACGTCTGATTTTGCCGTTGTATTTTATGATGTGGAAGGTTCAGGAAGACATTGCACAATTAAGAACTCGATTTTCATGGACATCAGCGCTCCTCTTTATGCACACACCAGCCTCGGTACAAATTTTGGCGCAGTCGAGATGGACAATATTATTGGATTCGCTGACAAATCCGTGACCAGTGGTTTCATGTTTACTTCAAATAATGACACTGTCATTCTAAAAAACATTTATGCCGAGGATTACCTCTGCGGATACAACTACGGAAGTGCAAAGTATGCTTCAATCGAAAGCTCTTATTTCAAAGATGTACAATTTGGAATCGCATACAGTTGGAAAAACCCTGTTGTTTCTAAAGTCAATAATGTCTTTATTAAGACAAAAAGTTCGAAGTACACCGCGGGGATTTATCTGCAAAACAATACCAATCTTACATTGACCAATTCTATTGTACATCTTTCCAACAGTTATGCAAATTACTGGGCTGACGCAGGAACATTCATTGGATGCGGGAATGACAGCAGAGTTGCCGCGTCAGGTAATGTCTTTATTTGTGATATCATCCCGACAGCAACTGCATTTGCAACAACGCTGGCAATCGACAGTAATGGCACACCCTCGGGAAATTGGGACAACAACGTTTACATTTTATTGAAAGGAAATAAAATTGCCTGGAGGATAAATAAATTGGGTGCGAATCGCAGCAGCACTATTGCTTACAGTTTTGATGAATGGCGGAAGCAAACCGGACAGGATAAAAATAGTCTATTTCTTGACTTGCGAAATGATCCGAGAGGCCTAAAAGCGATTTTCCAGGACCCGGAAAATGGGAACTACGAATTAGCTGATACTAAGGAAGGAAGGCAAGTCGCTGACTTACACGCAGGCATGTACGATCCAATAACTTGCTTCTTGAAAAAACCCAGCTATGAGGAAGCAGCCAAAATCATTTATAGCGGAAAGCCACTTTCCGTAAATAGTTGCAGAAGTCCCTGCAAGCAAAATAAAATAAGAGTGACGAACACCACCAGCGTGAATGAATTAGTAGGACACAATGTTGAAGTGGCATGGACCATTGAGGAACAACAAAATATCGCACGATATGAAGTGGAAAGAGCGACCGGAAACTCAAACTTTAAAAAAATTGCAAGCTTGCCTGTTTCCGGCGATGCAATCAATGTCTTTACGGAACATGTGCAGCCGGGGGTAAAATATCAATACCGCCTGGCAGTTTTTGCAAACGGCGGGGGCGTTTGTTATTCTGATGCAAAAGCGATCGAGATCCATTCCGAAAAACCCGTTATTGTTTACCCTAATCCTTCTAAAGGAAAATTTTCAATTTCGATGAATGGTTATGTGGGAAATGCAACGATTACCGTTGCAAATGCTGCAGGGCAAACCGTTCTGAACAATTCAGTGATCAGCCTGTACAATCCCATCGTTCTCGATATGGACAATCAACCAAGGGGAATTTACTTTATAAAGATTGCGAGAGCAGATGGTACATTTGTGGAAAAAGTTGTCCTCAACTGATAGATCTTTAAAGTAAATAATTCCTCAGATAGAACTTTGTATGGCAGCAAAAAGCCGTGAAACAACGCGCTTCAATCTTTCAAACCTTTGCTCTTTTGAAATAATTAATCGCTGGATTTCGCGGCTTTTTAAATTACTTTTTTCGGGAAACAATCAATGCTCCTTTTAAGTTAATCGTGTCCCTGCTGCTTGACCATTTTATTATAAATTCCCAATAGTAAGAAGGGAGCTGCCCACTGTCCGATAAAAAGGCTGTTGTGCTTGTGTCCCATCAGCTTTAGTGTTAGCGATACTCCCATGGATCCCAATGCAGACCATAGAAACACGTCAGACGGGATTTTTGCAGTCTGTTCTTCAATTTTTGATGCCACTTTGCCTTCTTTGTGCTCGGGGTTTTTTTCGTTGTTCATAGATTCTGTTTTAATAGTGATGAATATTTTTTATAACAACAAGTAATATTTTTTGTTCAGAATTCGAATCACAAATATTTCAATCTGAAGAATATCAAAAGCACGCCTTCGGAACCTAACCGAAAAAGCCGGAAGGGAAGAAATACCAGCAACCCATCCTTTCCGTTTTAATCAAATAAAATGCCAGCAAGGTAAAGCAGGGAGCAGCAATTGCCATGATCCATTCATAAATCCTAATTTTATCTTTTATAAAATCCGAAGCTGATTGAATTTCCCCAGAATATATTTTCTTGTATTGTCCTTGCTTGTTTTCAATTCCTCTTTTTGTCAGATTCCGACAACTTCTAACCTGAGGAAAAAGTTTATTTCAACAGCGACCAATCCGGTGCTCCTGGATACGAACAGTATTATACCGAATACCTTAGTCATAAACGTGGACACATCCATGTTTGCATTAGACCCGGTCAATTCGTTGCTTTCCTGGAAAAGTCCGAATTTACCGGACAGCATTTTTGTCACATACAGAGTGTTTCCTTTCAGACTTAATTCCATCACGAGGCATTTTAATTATGATAGTGTCAGGTTTAATTTCGCCACCGAAAAACCCTTCATCTTCAGGGGCAATCAACCGCAGAATAAGATCATTGATTTCGGCAATATGAATTACAATGGGAGTTTCGGCCGCGGCATCTCTTTCGGCAATAACCAGGACGCGGTTGTGAATTCAACTTTGAATTTGCAACTCAACGGATTTATCGGCGACAGCATCGAACTGACTGCTGCAATCAGTGATAATAACATTCCCATTCAACCGGAAGGAAATACGCAGGATTTGCGTGAGTTCGACCGCATTTACATGCA
>JBBSPT010000267.1:0-4487 GCA_038258515.1 Chitinophagales bacterium
AAGGCCATCTTTTGAAAAGGAAGATGGTGGATTGGAGCTATCGGTCACAGGCCAGCAGGTAACTACAGGCAAGGCCGTGAAGCGCATTGTGCGCTACGAGTTGATTGTAATTGATACCAATTTCAAGAGGTTTACCAGGAAGTTTTTTGACTTCATCAGCGGGGTGTTGTTCCTCCACTTTCTCAAAGGAAACGCAGTGGCCAACTCTCCCCTATCATTCAAAACTAAAAAGCAATACCAGCCTTTTGAAGAAAAGGTAGCAGTAAAGCAGGCAACTTATTCTGTCGCCAATGTAATGAACAACAAAGCCTATAATGCAGAGGCTGCAAGCTTTGCCAGCGAAGCACAGGCACGCGAGTTCATTCAGCAGCAGGCTAAGGCTGATCCCAAACTTAAAGACAACCTCCACATTATTTTACAACATGAATTAAACGCAGCAGCATGAGTGATAGCAGGATGACAAATCATCCTGACATTATATTTAAAATTTTATTAAAAATATGTCCAACACAGGTGTAAAAGGACGCGTTACCGATGCCGTAACTGGCGAAGGCATTACAGGACTCACAGTAACTGTGGTCGACTTTGATTCTTTTTTCAATGAGGACGACGTTTTGAAAAAAGCAGTGATAGAGAGCACAGACGGCAGCTTTCAATTTGTTTACCCGGAAGATAGCTACAGGCTGTGGTCAATTGATCGTAATCCTGATATCGTAGTGCGTGTCTCTTTGCCTAACGGCCGTTTGTTATTTGAATCAAAAGAAGTAAAAGATGTGACCAATAACATTCTCGAAATACCGGAAATAAAAATTCACAAGAACAGTATGGAGGGATGGCTGGTGAATCATACGACACTGGATCCTGCAAAGGGCGACCCGGTTTTCCTGTTTAAAGGAAATGAGATAAAGGAACTCGTGGATGGCGATGCAATGTTTCCCGCAGTTACACAGGCTTCAATAGAGGCCACACAATCCATCAACCTGATGGGTTTGTTCTTCGATGTAAACAATGGTTTCAAATCCATGTTCCTGGAAGAGTTCAATGAGTCCAATCCTCCATCGACCAATTGCACTAACGGAGTAGGACCCACGCTGGAAAATGTCCTGAAAAATAAAACAGCAATGCCGGTGAACGTGATGATGACCAACATCCCGCTTTCAGCCAATGATACGGTTACAGAAGTGAAAGAGTTTTTTCAAGATACAATTGTAAAGACTGCCTATTTCAAAAAAGGCTTTTGCCTTCTTCATTCCAAGGCGATCATTTTGGACGGGGTAAAAGCAATACTTATGGGCTCGCCGCTGAAGCAATTTTATTACAGCGATATAAGGCATGCGATACACGATGCCAGGCATAAAGGTTCATTGGATCACGACGTGAGCGTTCAAATAGAGGGACCGGCTGTTGCGCAAATCAACAAAACATTTGCTACTGTATGGAAGTCAACGAAGAAACCACTCACCATGTTTACACCGGTTGAGATTCCCGAGAAAACAGGCGGCGAAAATACAAGCGTTGCCTCAGTGCAAATCCTGCGAACATTACCGGCGGCAAACTATCATCCAAGCCTTCCGGGTGATGAAGACCGTCCTCATGGGGAAACTGGAATACTGGAAGCCTATCAGCGAGCCATCAATAATGCCGAGCGTTTCATCTATATCGAAAATCAATACTTCACTTCTCCCGATATAATCGATGCGCTGATCTTCCGGATGAAGGATTCATCAAAATCCAAACTGGAAATAATTATTGTCGTGCCCGTCCGGCCGGACTTGCCGGGATATCCTGACCGGCATGTTGACAACATAAACAAATTAAAAATTGTTGCTAAGGCAAATGGTCATAAGATTGGAGCATACACGATGTGGAGCAGGTCTGAAATCCCTGCAAGCGGAGGAAGCAAAGAATTTCAAATTATGCCAGTGTACGTGCACAGTAAAATGGCCATCATTGATGATACCTGGGCAACAATCGGAAGCGCCAACCTTGATGGCACTTCTTTGAATCATCACGAGATTGATTTGCTTGTTTCCGGCGCCCTGATGGACAGAATGATTGCAAAATTTAAACCCGGAGATGACATAGGAAAATTTCTGTGGGATGCATTCTGGTATATCTTCTTTTATATTTTTAAACAAATGTTCTTTAGCCTGAAGACATTAGGCGCTATACTCTTTATTGCCTACAAATTCATATTTGATTTTAAGGAAACGATGGAGCTGATCAGGGAAACGCTTGAAGATGTTACGGACATTCCCGGAATTATCAAAGAGGTTTTTACACGCACTGCCCAGCATGCATTGCCCAACCGGGAGAATCAGCCGGGAAAGAATTTGGAAATGAATGTTGTTATATACAATGGTATTGCAGGCCAGCCGAAAAATGCTGCCATCAGGCTTTTGAGGCAAAGGCTGTGGGAAGAGCAGTTGGGATTGTTATTCCTGCCGGATAATATATTGAACCTTCCCGAAACCGGTGATTTGAATTTAGTAAGTCTTTGGGATGCGCAGGCAAATAAAAATAAGGAAGCCATAAAAAACAATCAAAGCCTGCCCAGTGATGATGCACCGGTGATACTCGAGT
The DNA here is from genome assembly GCA_038258515.1 of Chitinophagales bacterium. GTDB lineage: Bacteria > Bacteroidota > Bacteroidia > Chitinophagales > Chitinophagaceae > Ginsengibacter. The sequence continues at coordinate 2,584 of JBBSPT010000267.1, forward strand.
GGAAACCTGAAACAGAATTTAAGGAATATCTTAAGTCACTGGAGATTCGTAGTAAACACCTGCGTGACAAAGCAGATGTTTTTCTTTTTGATAAATGCAAATTTGACGATAGTAAAAAGTTATTTCCATGGCCGATAATATAGTTCAAAAAATAACCGGCTCTACAGGGGAATTGCTCTCATATCTTAAAGAGATCCAGGGCGATCTTTCTGAAGCAAAAGCATTTATCAACCTAATGGGATGGGATTTACCTCCCGGCCTGCAAGACATTGGACTCGCAGCGCTTGACCTTGGAAATTTTATAGAAAAGCTTGATGCAGTAGCTGGCGCTTCTAACGAAGTATGGGAAGATGAAATCGCAATGCTCGGCCGTGTAGCAGATCTGGCGTTAGCCGTCAACGACCTCGTCCATAAAATTTTGATTCTTGCAGATGAATTGCCCGCGAAGCTTTCCGGTTTCGGCGATTATGTTGACCGCACAAATATTCACAAGGAATTACCGCGGCGATTATTTGATTTTTTACTCACGAACTACCTCGCCCGTACCTCGCCATTGAGCTATGCCGTATTACATTTAGTTAATATTATAGACTACCCTCATTTTGATGCCGATCCGGCCAATTTCCAGGTAGAGCACATCAGGGCAACTGTCAATTATCATCACTTTAAAACGCTTTTTACTGATCCTGGTAAACTCGCTGAGGAAGCTTATGGGTGGAATACTCCCGACTATGATCCGACAATATTATTACAACGCATACAACTACTTTTCCAGGCCCTTGCCATGCGAAGCCGCATCCAGCCGCTTAATACACAAGCGGAAGAGATATGGACGAACACGACCGTGACGGAAACAATACCTATGCCCCAACTGATTACATTTTTGTTTGAAGAAAGGGGAACTATTGCCGGTCTCAGGGTTGGCTTGTCAATTTTTGGCGTGAGGCCAACATCTGCCGGTGCAAGCGACGGAGGAATTGGTATGGTTCCAATCGTGCAAGGGCAGCTACAGGGAAGCATTCCATTATCCAGGTTTGGCGATACTTTCCTGGATTTTTACGGAAAAGCAGACTTAATAAAAAGCCTGGCCATTTCACTCCGGCCAAACCACGACCTGGAAGTCAGCACCGCAAACAGCTTCACAGAGGCAGTCGCAGGCCGCTTTGCCATTGGGTTCCGGTATGGATCTCCGGAGAGCGAGCGAAAAGCATTGTTGTCTTTCACAAGCGGGGCAAAAATTCAATTTCAATCTCTGTCGATAGCGGGTGGTATGGAAAAAACAACCGCGAAACCGGCACAGAGTTTTATGGAGCTGAACCTGGTGGGATGTGCTCTTACCGTATCTCTATCAGAAGCAGACGGTTTTATAAAAAACTCTATTTCACAAAATAAAATAGAAGGTTCCTTTGATTTGAAAATTGGTTGGAGCAGCACTGCAGGTATTTATTTTGAAGGCAGCGGAGGTTTGGAAATCTCTTTCCCCACCCATATTCAATTAGGAATTTTTCATATTGATTCCTTACAACTGGGACTAAAGACCGGCGAAGAACAACTTGCTTTGGAAGCAAGTGCTACGGGCGGTATGGATCTCGGGCCGTTAAAAGCTACTGTAGACCGAATTGGCTTAAATGTAGATCTTTCCTTCGGTAGCGGCAATCTTGGATTCTTCGGACTATCGCCTTCATTCAAACCGCCTAACGGTGTAGGCCTCTCCGTTGATGCCGGTGTGGTAAAAGGTGGCGGGTATCTTTTTTTCAATTTTGATAAGGGTGAATATGCAGGGGCGCTGGAGCTTACTTTCAGTGGAATCGTTTCCCTTAAAGCCATTGGCATCATCACCACCAAAATGCCTGATGGCAGCGATGGCTTTTCTTTGCTGATCATCATCACTGCGGAGTTTGGTA
>JBBSPT010000268.1:0-4474 GCA_038258515.1 Chitinophagales bacterium
CAAAAGCAAAGAACATTGTGGGGCACCTTATTGTAACAAACTCTTCCAAAAGATTTGAAACTTTCTATTGTTTTATCTGGCAAAAAAAGCGCCAGGCTACCTCTGCATCTTTCGATCTGATCTGACTAAATTGAAAAACAATTTCGTTTAAAAAGTTCCGACGCGCCATACTGACGTCAAGCTGCTTTCGGCTATTCACAATTGTGAATAAGTTTTTTATGATAGAAGGTTTTGCATATCATTTTTATAATAAATTTAGAGACGCATTAACCCATTCAATTCGTTTATGAACTCGACGGCTGACGGCCTGCCACATTTGAGCAAAATTGCCTGCTACGGGATTGCTTCTCTTTTTGGAAATTCAGCAACAAAAGAGAAATCGTTACACGCCGGCATTGCGATGCGGAAAAGATCAGTTTTTGCCAATTGCCAGGCTTCAGCAACATTAACGAAACCCAATAAATATACCGTTCAGGCAGGTGAAGAAAAACATATCGTTCCATCCCCGGCGTTTTTACAATATTTAAATCATCACTGCAATCCGAACATTTTTTTCGACACAGAAAAGATGGAACTTATCAGTCTTCATAACATTGCTATAGGAGATGAACTGACGATTTTTTATCCTTCTACTGAATGGAGAATGTCGAACACCTTCCAATGTTTTTGCGAATCTCCTGCTTGCATTCGTCACATTCGGGGAGCAGCCTACTTATCAAAGGAAATCCTTGAAAAATACAGGTTCACCAATTTTATCAGGGAAAAACTAAGGACTGCAAATTTACAGCCCGCCATAAAAAAATCGTCGTTTAAAAAAGTTGTATGACTGACATTTTTAAAGATCTTTTTGTGTGGGTGCTCGCCCCTCTCGTCGAAACGAATGATGAGAATCTTGACTATTACTATGACTTTACACAAAGCATTGCAGAGTACACAAAGGCATTTAAGGAAATGAATATCGCATGGAAATGGCAGCAGGTTAGTAATAAAAATTATAAAGAAATAATTGATTCAATCACGCCGGTAACCGCAAGTGAAAAAATTGTTGTCATCAATCTGTGTGACGGAGATGAAATCAACAAAGCGCCTGGACTTAATGTCATCAAATATCTTAAAAAAAGTGGCCTTTGTTTTACCGGTGCGGACGAATATTTTTATCGGATCACAACATCCAAGATTTCGATGAAAGAAGTGTTTGAATCAAAAAACATTTCAACTCCTCCGTGGAAAACAGTAACGGAAGAGAATAAAAGCTCCAAAGAATTTTTTGATTTACTTGGGAAGCTCGTGATCGTTAAACCGGCTGTTTCGGGTGGAAGCCTTGGTGTGGGAATTCATTCTGTTGTGCGCACGCCAAAGGAAATGGCCGTACAATTCGAAAAGCTGCAAGAGGGTTATCATGGCTGGCAATTAGCGGCTGGTGGCGTCATCGCTGAAAAATTTATCGACGGGCCGGAGTTTACAACATTGATTGTCGGAGACGCTTCGTCGCCTGCAAGGTGTAAAATTTTTCTACCTGTAGAACGGGTTTTCAATTCATCATTGCCGCCTGCTGAAAAATTCTTGTCGTTCGACAGGCTATGGGAAATGTATGAAGAAGAAACTCCTTTAACCGGTGGCCAGGATTTCTATAACTATTATCACCCTGATCCAACATTAGTCAACGACATTTGCCAACTGAGCTACGATGCGTATAGAGCTGTGCGTGGAAGAGGCTATTGCAGGGTTGATCTTAGGATGGATCGCCTGACAGGAAAATTATATGTGCTGGAAGTCAATTCTCAATGCGGTCTTTCTGAAGATGAAAATTTCACCTCAATCGGCGCTATTCTGCGGTTGTCTGAAAACTCTTTCAGTTCACTGATCGCAGACATTATCAACGAGGCGTTTAAGAGACAACAGGTTCGACGTAAGATCCGTATAAAACAACTGCAGGCTTTATAAGCTACCAGTAAAAATATTTTGAAAAACTCAACATGAGAGTTTGCATACTACAACCAGATTATTCCACTTCGGACGTTGATTATAAAAATTACGATCCCCCAAGAAATCTAAGTCATTTGTTACCCGGTCACGAAGTGGATCACGTCTTTTTAAACAAGCTCCACACTTACAGGCAAATAAAAAATCTAAAGAAAAAAAATTATGACATCTATGTAAATCTTTGTGAGGCCTACCTCGAGTGGTCAGTCCCCTCCATTGATGTAATTCAAACGCTCGATTTATTAAATCTTCCCTACACCGGACCCAATGCTGAGCTGTATGACCCGCCGAAGGAACTAATGAAATATGTAGCCTACACCTGCGGTATTTCTGCACCCCGCTATGTTGTCGCGGAAAATGTTGCTGATCTTAAAAACGCTATTGCGACGCTCCAGTTTCCGCTTTTTGTGAAACCAGCGAAAGCAGGTGACAGTCTTGGAATTGACGAAGACTCTTTAGTAAAAAATGCCGGCGATCTCCGTAGAAAAGTTGAGCTTCTTTTGCAGGAATTCGATGACGTAATCGTGGAAGAATATATCCCGGGCAGGGAATTTACAGTATTGGTAACCTCTCGCCCTGTTCCCGGAAATTGGTGTGATGCTTATAATCCCATAGAATTTATTTTTCCTGAAGGGAAACAATTCAAAACTTATGCCCTCAAAACATCGGAGCTTCATAGCGAGGCCAATGTGCCCTGCACTGATCCGGAATTATCTGCGAAATTGAAGGATTCTGCGACCCATTTGTTTAAAGCTTTCAATGGAGTTGGCTATGCCCGCCTTGATTTTAGAGTGAAAGAAGATGGATCAATTTTCTTTTTAGAAATCAATTTTACCTGTTCGGTTTTTTATGAAGACGGCTATGAAGGTTCCGCCGACTATATTTTAATCAATGAACCGGGTGGGAAGAAAGATTTTCTGAAAAAAATTATTGACGAAGGAATTTGCCGGCATCTCCAAAAGCAAAAAAAATATTCCGTGAAAGGCAATGCTCTTTCAGGCTATGGAATTTATGCGTCGCGGAACATCAGCAGAAATGAAATTATTTTCTTCGGAGAAGAGAAGCCACACCGATTGGTAACAAAAAAATATGTCGAAGAAAATTGGTCTCCCGCCGGCCTGCAGGACTTCAGTAAATATGCATGGCCCGTCAGTGACCAGGTTTATATTTTATGGGATAGAAAACCAGAAGATTGGGCACCTCAAAATCACTCCTGTGATCCCAACACCCGCTATGAAGGGTTGAATGTTATCGCCAACGCCAACATAAAAAACGGCGATGAGCTCACGCTTGACTACACTTCGTTTTTAAACAACGAGATGGAAACATTTATTTGCAATTGCGGTTCTGCCAATTGCAAAAGCATCATCCGGGGCAAGCATCAAAACTCAATTACTCACCGGGAAAAAAATCGCCTGTAGTTTACACCGGACATCGCCCTGGCTGTATGCTCAAATATATGGTTGCCTGAATTTTCCAACAATGAATTTCCATGTGATAAAAAGTATTGATGCAAAATTTTCATCTTAATCCCGCATAAAAAACCCGGAGTATATCCGGGCTTTTTAAAACGAAATAATTCAGGGAACTAATTAACGAATTTATCGTCCGCCGTATCATATTTATCCTGGTATGCTTTTACCTTATCATTCTGATTCATGCTTTGATAGATCTTCTGCATTAAATCCGCAATTGATTTGTAACGTGACTTATCCGACTTTTTATTATCAGCTTCCAAAGCAGTAAGTGCTTTCTCTGCGTAAGGAATTGCCTTTGTAAAATTGTCTTTTGATAGTGCATTGATATCTTCTTTTGACTTAACATTTTCCGGAGCTGTCCCCTTCACTTTTGATGCTGAATCACGCATTTCAATTCCAAGGTTGTAATAGTACTGAGCATAAAGCCAGTTATTATTCACATCATTCGGATTGATCCCGTAAGCAGCCTCTACCTGATCGCCCAACGTTTTCATCAGTCCGGGTTTATCTTTTATTTCTGTTCCTTCGTCACTGTTGTACAGGTAACCGAAAATATCATTGGCATAGTTAAAATGATAAGTCAAACTATCGGGATGCCTTGCCACCAATTCATCATATTTAGAGAATAGGGCGGGATTGTCTTTCTTCTCCCTATAGTAGTCCATTTCTACCAGCGTATAGTAATCATCTGTCGGGAAAAGTTTTTTACCGAGTTCGGCATACTTCTTCATATTTGCTTCATCGCCGGCATCTTTATAATGCAGGGTAAGCCACTGATACGGTATCTGGAAACCACCATCGCTGCCGCCTTCGCTTGTTCCCTTGATATTCGCATCGGCAAGTTCTTTGAAATATTTTATCGCTGACGCCTCATCTTTTGCATTGAGCGCTGCCTTACCGATGTTTAGTACAAGTGTAGTGTCAACTTTTCCAATCTTGGCAAAGTTGCGCTCAGCAATATATTGCCCTACTTCATTCGCATCTTCAAAAAGCTTCATTGCCTTTTCATACCC
>JBBSPT010000269.1:0-4472 GCA_038258515.1 Chitinophagales bacterium
AAAAAATACATACCTTTTAATAAAAATTACAGTTGCTGATTTTCAGGTTCCACAAGCAAGTGCTAATTTTCCTGCCTGTTGCTTCCCCGGAGACCCGCCTAAAATTGACCCACTAATCTTATTTTATGGCAACCTTTTCAGAAATTCTAAAATCGAATTACCAGCGGCTGTTCGACGGTTGCATTGTGAGAGAATCAAAATATCCACAGGTTAACCGTTGCGTAGAAACAATAGTTGGAGGAAGGTCGGAATATGAGAAAATAGCTGCTGCGACCGGAATCCCCTGGTATTTCACGGGGATCGTTCATCTGATGGAATGTAGCTGCAATTTCAAGAAACATTTACACAACGGAGATCCTTTAACAGCCAGAACTGTTCGTGTTCCGCAGGGATACCCTAAGCGGGGAAATCCACCTTTCAGTTTTTTTGATAGTGCTGTGGATGCGTTGAACCTTGAGGGGTTTTCGAATTGGAGTGAATGGAGCGTTGCCGGAATGTTATTTTGTTTCGAGAAATATAACGGGTTTGGCTACAGGAGAAAGAATATTAATTCTCCTTATCTATGGAGCGGATCAAATCAATACTCGAAAGGGAAATTCGTCCGTGATGGTTATTTTGATCCCCAGGCGGTTTCTTCGCAAATTGGTACTGCTGTTATACTTCGGCGAATGAGTGAATTACAAATCGCAATAGCAGGAGAAAAAGATACAATTTCAGTTATAAAAAAAACCGGACAGCATGTTGCTTTTGCCCCGAAGACACACCAGGCCAGTGCAGAAGAATTGCAACGCCTGCTAAATGCAGTAGGGCAACAGTTGAGAATCGATGGATACGCCGGTAGAAATACTTCTGACGCTTATCAACGGGTCACGGGAGAATATCTGAAAGGCGATTCCCAAAACGAAAACTCATAGACCATTTATAAAATACCCTTTCAAATCAAAAATTAATTTTTATGCAAAGAGTAATACTACAACGAAAATTTCCGGCTATTTTTCTTTTACTTTTTTTATTCAGTTCCTGCCGTGTATCCCTGGTTCCTGAATACAACGCGAGGCTGGAGACGCAGATTGCAGATGCGGCCAAAGCAAGTGACAGGCTGTATATTGATTTGTTAGGAGAAGAACCGTTAGCGAGAAATTATGATAAATTCCAGGATCGCTATAACGACCTGGAGGCGGAAATAAATTCAATCGAATTGATAAACCAGGGAAGAATTAAGAACGATGACTTTCTTGTAATTATCAAGAATCTGAAAGATGCGTTTCAGGAGGCCAAAGAATATCACCGGGAACACAAGACGCTCTCAAACGGAGAAATAAAAGCATATCAGGCAACACTTGCAGGCTATTGGAAACCACTGTATGTTGCCGAGCGATCACTGCAATGATCATAGACATAAATTTTTAAATTATAAAACACGAATAACATGGCTTTTGATATCAACGAAGTTTTCGCCCAGATGCTCCAGGCAATTAAGAAAACCGCTAAAGACGACTGGGGCAGTATCAAAGAAACAGCGACTAACTATTTTCAAGACAGGAAACTCAGAGTGGAATTGCTCACCAGCCTGATGTTACATGACGAAATTGATAAGGAATTTTTTCTGAAAAGACTCGCTGATGAAAAAAAAATCCTTGAATCTGAATTACACAGCGTGGCAATTGTAACAAAAGCCATGGCGCAAAAGGCTGCCAATGCTGCAATTGATTTGTTGCAGGCAGCAGTGTTTAAAGCTATTGGGTAAGCATTCATCTTGCTGTTTGTTTTGTATAGTTTTTGGGATTAATTTGATTGAGCTTTTTAACCAGGCTGATGTAGCAAAATCAGGCCAGGGCAAATGTTGAATAACACATTATTTCACTTATGACATTCGGTATTCAAATGAAATTAAAAGCAGCAACGCTTTTTCGAATCACAATTATTATAATCTTTTTCGCAGGATGTTCGGCAGACTCATCTAAATATGGTAATAACCCAAAAGCAGGAAAATATTATAATATTCGCGGAATAAAAATCTACTGCGAAATCTACGGAGCCGGCAAGCCGCTTTTCATGATTCACGGCAATGCCGGGAGCATAGAAAGTTTCTCAGAAAACATTCCTTATTTCTCCAAAAATTATAAAGTAATAGTTACCGACAGCCGTGCCCAGGGCAAAACAATAGACAAAACTGATTCCCTAAGTTTTGAAATGATGGCTGACGATGAAGCCGCATTGTTAGATTCTCTTGGCATTGACTCCGCCTATGTACTTGGCTGGAGCGATGGGGGGATCAATGCACTCTTATTAGCAATGAGACACCCGGAGAAAGTGATAAAGCTCGCTGCAACGGGGGCTAACTTATGGGTAGACTCTACAGCTTTCGCCCCCGCGCTTTGGAATGAAAGCAAGGAACATTATGAAAAAGAACGGTTGGTCCAACACGTTACAGAAAAGGATCGGAATGATTGGAAACTATTTCTGCTCGATTGGTGGCAACCAAACATTTCTTTATTTGCGTTACATTCTATCCATTGCCCTTCATTGATCATATGTGGTGAAAACGATATCATAACACTCTCCCATACGAAGCTGATTGCCGAAAATATTCCTAATTCAAAACTTTGGGTTGTGCCAAATTCGGGACATGCTACACTCAGGGATCAAAAAGATAAATTCAATAAAACCGTTGATCATTTTTTCAAAAGCGCCGATCATAGCGTCAGCCGGTAATCTGTTTCAGGAAGGTCATCCATAATTTTAATTTTCCTTAACCTACATTCATTTATTTTTAGCGTTCATCCGCATAAAAAAAATGAAATTTTTGTTTACTACCGTGGCGTCAATCATGTTCTTAATGTCGACAGCTCAACCCTACCTTGACTACCAGGACACACGTAAAAAAAACGAGTCATTCATAAAACTTCCACCTGGTGACATCAGGAATGATTTGGCTGCCTTCACACTGGGAGGTATTTCCGAAAGCGTGGGAAAAGAAGAATTTAAAAAAATTCCCTTTACTTCCTTTGGGAACAATTTCATGACGATGGAAGGAGAGGGCATAAAGGCTACGGTCACCACCCAAATATTCGATCCATCGAAGCACAAAGTCACTTATGACGATAAGTACATCACCAGGATAGATAAAAGGACTTATTATGGAGGCTATGGAAACATGCCTAAATCCTATATCTCAGATATCACCCTTACGATAAATGGCGATTCTGTAATTATTCCGCAAGCTGCCTATGCTGATTTGTATAATTTAAATTTTACTTATAGCGAAAATGGCGTACAACGTTCTACCAATGGCATTTACAAGTCTAAAGATGGTCACAGAATTTACTTGTATGTTTTTTCAAAAGATAATTCCGGAAGCTATGAAGTAACATGGATCATACAGGATAAGCAATATCTTCGGCGCGTACTAAATTATGGTATCATGTAGGATGGCTATTCTTATTCTCTTAGCAAATTTGATGAACAAAAACAATAGAAGGGAATTTATGAAATTTGCAATGATACAAATCTGCTATACTAAATCCATCTGATAAATTAATCTTACGTCAAATGAAAAAAATCTATTCAATCAGCTACTGCATTACTCTTCTTTTTCTTATAACAGCGTGCAATCATTCATCAGCTCAGAAACCTGAGAACTGGACGAAAGATCAATTGGTCGAACCGGCTGATCTAGCTAATAAAATACGGGTCGATAAAGACGTTCCGGTGCTGATAAGTGTGGGACCAGGAGCTATTATTCCAAATTCAATCGATATCGGAAGCGTCAATGAAGACGCCAATATGAGAAAATTCAAAGAAAAATTAAATCAACTGCCGAAATCGAGCAATATCGTGATTTATTGCGGTTGTTGTCCATTTGCCCGTTGTCCGAATGTGAGACCGGCCATCGCATATTTAAAGAGCCAGCAGTTTACTGACTACCATCTCCTTAACATACCGAACAACATCAAAACTGATTGGATTTCAAAGGGGTACCCGGTTGCGGATTAGGAAACTTTTTCCAGTACCTACAAATGCATATCTACTAAGGTCGGAGTAAAAATCATTGAGTAATAGAAAACACTTTCTATAAAAGCAACGGTTTTGCCTTTTTTATGATTGATCGCGGGAATAATAGTGCCCGGTTAATTGTACTTACCAACTTTTTAATTTAATTTGAATACACATCAAAAAATAAGGTTATGAAAAACATAATTTTTGGATTAATAGTATTCACTTTTTTAAGTTGTAATACTGGTGAAAAATCCCTTGACATTAAAGGTGCTTATATCATGGAATCTCAAACTCTAAATGATGGCACAAATGATACCAAGCTGACCGATTTGAAACAGTTAAAAATTTATACAGATGACTTTTTTATGTACAGTCAGGTAAATCCCGGGGATTCCATATCAGCGTTCGGTGTGGGCTCCTACTCAATCGACAGCGGCAAAGTAGTAGAAAATGTTATTTATAGCGCCAGTGGT
>JBBSPT010000270.1:0-4467 GCA_038258515.1 Chitinophagales bacterium
CTTTTTTAATAAATCCGATGTAATTTTTCTTTAGACTTGCGAGATAGTTAGTGGGGCTATCATCAATCAGATAGCTGACAAACCCCGGTGACTTGCATTCGTCGCACTCGATCGGTATAAAATAAACAGGAAAAGTGCCGTCGATTCCACTGTCCTTCATCTGCTTGATGTGCAACACCAGAATTCCATCGAAATATTTATTAACGAGACCCTGTTTGTCGTGCCTGTTCACTTTTTTGGGTTTGAATGATTTCATAGGTACGTTATCAGCAGTAAATGGTGTGCACTCCAGTTTTCGGGAAGCAAACAGCGGGTGGCGATAGGTAAAGACAAGATAATCGACGTTGCTGTTGTAAAAACTTTGGATACTGTCTTTGTCGAGTTTAAGAATGCCATAATTTTTTTCCTGTCCTGCTGCGGTAAAATAAATGGAAGAGAAAAAGATAAGAAGCGTCGTGGTGATAAAATGCTTGCTCATGTGAATATATTTTAGGATTATTCTTCTAAAATAATTCTCTTATACCGTATTCGACACGTTTTGGTAAATATTATTTCTTATCGCTCGGCAAAAAAGTAAAGACTTCCTTCCGGGTATTTGCGAAATAAAAAACCACCTGCTTTCGACAAGTGGATTTTAGAGATAAAAATTAATGGGTTGAGATTATAACGCGATATTGGTATAATTATTATAAGATTGAAAATCTTGCCCGGCTAATTGTCAATTTCCAAAGAAACGTTTGGTGAAACAGCATCTTGTTTTTGGCCGACAGAGGTTTTTCATTTTTTATCATAATCAATTTTGAATTCTGAGAGATCGGGTGGGTTCACGCGGTTTCTTTCTGATTCATAATCATAAATGACTCTTCCTAAATTTTTCATGAAAGGAAAACCAATGTTATCATAGTCGTAGTTGTCATCGTTCACGATTCCGTTGGTGTTACAATTGATTGCGGCTGACAAAAAGAATTCGATCTTTTTATCAAAATCGACAACATAGGCGATATCTAAAAGCTCCCCGTAAGCATCGCCCTCCTTGTTGAAAATCCTAATATTTTTTGGAAGCGGTTCTTTTTGCGATCCATAAAATAAAAACTTTCCGTAGGCATCATAGTACGATGGGGGATCGTAGGGAGGATAAATACTTTCGCCCGGGAATTCGGACATGTATTTGCGAACAAAGTGGTAATCACTATTTGGGATATTGAACCGCTGTTTTGGCGCAACACTATTTGGAAAAATGATACTCCTCAATACCTGGTGGAGATCCTGCAGGCTTATCCTGTTTTTCCTGGAAAAATCCATTGCTCCTTCTACGAATTTTCCAGAACGGTAATGAGCCTGCCCGAGAGAATCGTTCCTTGCTGCATATTTCGTTTCGTTGTATTGCATCGGCTGTGCGAAAAGAACATTGTTGTTGCTATCCAAAAAGTTGATTGGATTGGTATGCCTGTTTTCATCTTCTGACAAAGAAATTTCAAGCCGGTGCAAAATCTGTGCATCCGTGTATCCCATTTTATGAAGCTGTTCATTTAAATATTCCTGTCCTAAAAATTCATACAACCTGTTGAATGCTTCGTTATCGCTGACAAGAAAAATCTTTTTGATGTAATTCTCAATCGTGGGTCTCCCGTCGGCGCTCTCGGGATCGTTATAGGTTGAAGATTGCCCACTATAACCGGCTTCGGTAATCATTGTTGTGCTTTTTGTAACCCCGGTCAACGACAATTCATTTAATTTTTGGAGGGCCAATAAAGCGGTCGGCATTTTCACAGTGGACGCGGGGTAGAAATATTGGCTGCTGTCCAAGTTAAAGTAATAATCTGTAAATTCCGGGCCATTGTTCCGATCCCTGTTAATTTGAGTATAGATTACCTGGACATTTAAAGTCTTTCGATTTTTCAATATACCATCGAAATGTTCCGGATGCCCGGAAAGCAATTTTTCCAGGAATGGATCCGTCCTCGCCTTATCTTTCATCAGTGTTTCAATTTGATTTTTAATTGTATCCGGGGGATTTTCAGCTTTCACTCCGGTGGAAGGCGAGTGGTATTGCAGAGTTTTTCTCGCGGTGTTACATTGTCCTAATGTAAGTAAGAGAAAAGCGATTAAAAACAACCTTCCTGTTTTTCTATAAATCATAGTACAATCAAAAGTAGAAAAATCGCGTTTAAGCAGCACTTTAAATAATGTTGCGATGCCCTCATGCTACCATGGTTGTGGATGTTTTAGACATCAAAACCTTATCTTTGCAAACTTCTAAAAATTAAGATATGAAATTGAAAGGTTTGGTGTGGTTTTTTGCCATCACACTTATTCTTATTTCCGTTTACCAACTCTCTTTTACATGGGTAGTCAACAGCCATGAGAATAAAATGAAGGAGAAGGCCGAGAAAATTGTGAAAATGAGACACCCCGATGTGAAAGGAGATGACAAAGAAAATCTTGTTACGCACGAGTTGCAGCATCTCTTGGACAGCACAAGGGACACCAAAATATATCCTGTGCTGGGAACCACTTATCAAAAAGCGAAGGAAAGCCAGCTTAACCTGGGCCTGGATCTCCAGGGCGGAATGAACGTCACGCTCAGCGTGAGCCTTGGGGAACTTGTGAAATCTTTGAGTATCAATCCCAAAGATCCTCAGCTCTTAAAAGCGTTGGCAAAAACCGACCAGGAAAAAGTAGCCAGCAACCTGGATTATATTACTTTGTTTGGACAGGTTTTCAAACAGCAGAATCCTTCCACTAACCTCGCTTCTTTGTTTGCAGGCGCTGGGACAACAATGAAAATCACAGATAGTGATGAAAATGTGCTGAACCAGTTAAGAGCAATTTCGAAAGATGCGATCAATCAGACTTATAAAATTCTCTTGAAACGTATTGACCAGTTTGGCGTAGCACAACCAAATATTAACCTGGATGCAAACAAAGGTATCATCAACGTGGAACTTGCGGGCGTGCAGGATGCAACGCGGGTGAGGAATTTGTTACAGGCTTCTGCACACCTTCAGTTTTGGGAGGTTTATAATATAGGAGAAATAGGTAAAAATATTGATGATGCTGATAAATCATTGGGAGATTTTTTAGGTGGAATAATTTCCGATACCGCCACGGCTGATTCTGCAAAGTCGGCAGTCGATTCTTCAAGGCTCCTCGCTAATCAGCATCCACTCGCAAGTGTTATTCATTTTATCGGGCCGCAGCAGGACAGATCTGGTAAGCCACAATACTTCGCAGCTATTGCGAATGTTGAGCTAAAGGACACAGCTAAAGCCAATGAATACCTGAGGATGGATATTGTGAAAAACAGCTTTCCTTCAGACGTGAAATTTTTGTACGGTCTTGAGCAGAAAGATGAAAAGAACAACCGCAAGTATTTTGACTTATATGCCATTAAAACAGTTCCGGGAACAGACAAGGCTAAGCTCGAAGGAGAGGGAGTAGAAGATTCCAGGGCTGACTATGACGAGCGTGGAAGGCCCGCCATCAAAATGCAAATGACGCCATCCGGAAGTCGCACCTGGGCAAGGCTTACAGCAGACAATGTGAACAGGCCGATTGCTATTGTACTCGATGACATTGTGTACAGCGCTCCGAATGTGAATGGTGCCATTGAAGGAGGCAACTCGGAGATCAGTGGAAACTTCAGTGTTGAAGAAGCGCAGGATCTTGCAAACATTTTAAAGATTGGTAAGATAGATGCACCTGCAAAAATTGTTGCCGAGCATGTAGTGGGCCCAACGCTCGGACAGGATGCGGTAAACGGTGGAGCGAAGGCGTTTACGATTTCATTTATCATCATCTTCATCCTGATGTTATTATATTATAACACCGGTGGTTGGGTTGCCAATATCGCCCTAATACTTAACCTGCTTTTTACAATCGGAATATTAAGCGCATTGGGAGCGACACTTACTGCCGCCGGTATCGCAGGGCTTGTTCTTACGATCGGTATGGCGGTGGATACAAACGTAATTATTTTTGAAAGGATAAAAGAGGAACTCACCCGCGGTAAAAGTTACCAGCAGTCAGTGCATGACGGATACCGGCGGTCCCTTGCGCCGGTGATAGATGCACACGTTACTACTTTTTTAACCGCTGCAATTTTGTTTTATTTCGGCCTTGGTCCGGTGCTGGGTTTTGCGACAACTCAGATGTTGGGTATTTCCCTTTCTCTTTTCTGTGGAATTTTGCTGAGCCGTTTGATAACCGACGTATGGACTAATAAGCAAAGACACTTTAAATATTTCACTGGCATTTCCAAGAGAATTTTCAAGCACGCTAATTTTAAATTTATTGAATACAGGAAAGTTGCGTACGCGATTTCAGTCGTGGTGTTGATCATGGGTGTTGCATCATTTTTTCATGGTTTCGATCAAGGAGTGGAGTTTGAAGGAGGAAGAAGCTATACCGTACAGTTTGATCGCCCTGTCAATAATGAAGAAGTACGTAACGAGCTGAGAGATGCAC
>JBBSPT010000271.1:0-4466 GCA_038258515.1 Chitinophagales bacterium
AATAAACATGTTCACATTGGTTCTGCTGTTGCAATGCCCGAGGGATTGATCGTTCCGGTAATACGCTTTGCGGATCAAAAATCTCTTTCTCAAATTGCCGCGGATGCGAAAGGGCTTTACGATAAGGCAAGAAATAAAAAACTCCAACCTGAGGAGTTTAGTGGAAATACATTCACAGTCTCTAACCTTGGGATGATGGATATAGAGGAGTTCACTGCCATCATTAACCCGCCTGACAGCGCCATACTTGCTGTCGGCCGGATCAGGGAAATCGTTGTAAAGAAAGGTGATGGATTTGGTGTGGCGAATGTCATGAAAGTGACGCTGAGCTGCGATCACCGGAGTGTTGATGGAGCTATCGGGGCTGCATTCCTTCAGACAGTCAAGAAGTTTCTCGAAAATCCTGTGACGATGTTAGTATAGGGGAAAGTCGTTATCCACATTTAGAAAAATCAATAGACTTAAAATTTAGTTGTGAATAACACTCTACAATCCACGCTTCAACTTCTTCGGTTCCATTTTTCATTTTTTCTAATGCCGGTTTATTGGTTTGCTCTAAGCCAATTGAATGATATAAACCTAAACGATGCCTCTCTTGTTTTTATAATCCTTCATCTGCTCGTTTATCCTGCAAGCAATGGCTACAACAGTTTTATGGACAGGGACACGACTTCGATCGGGGGGCTTAAATGCCCCATGCTTCCGACAAAGCAGTTATTTTACGTAACTATTTTCATGGATGCCCTGGCCATTGCTTTAAGTTTCTGGGTAACGAATATTTTTGCCATAGGAATATTTCTCTACATCATGGCCTCAAGAGCCTATAGCTCAAGAACCATACGACTCAAAAAATTTCCATTCATTGGATACCTCACAGTTGTTATTTTTCAGGGTGCGGTTACGTTTTTCCTGGTTTATCATGGAAGCAGTTTGCAACACTCACCCGATGTTCCCATAATCGCAATGATTGCATCAAGCCTGCTTATCGGCGGATTTTATCCACTTACGCAAATTTACCAGCACGAAGCAGACCTTAGAGATGGGGTTGAAACTATCAGCTACAAGTTAGGCTACAGAGGCACATTTATATTTACTGGTATCATATATGCAATGGCTGTTACCGCCCTTGCTTTCCAGTTCTTCTTAAATCTCGAATTGAAAAGTTTTCTCGCATTACAAATATTTTTATTACCGGTGCTTTGGTTTTATCTAGTTTGGTTCAATAAAGTAATTAAAAATGAAAAAGAGGCTAATTTTAAGAACACAATGCGGATGAATTTGTTAGCATCTACATGTACGAATCTTGGTTTCATCACTGTCATAATCCTGCATTTCATTGAGTAAAATCATTTCAATAGCCACATCAGTTCCCGAATTCATACATGAGCAGGAAGATATACTCAAGTTTATGCAACGCGTTTATGCATTGAATGAAGTTGACAAACGTAAACTGAAATTTTTATATCATCAAAGCGCGATACAGACAAGATATTCTGTATTGCCCGACTATAGCCTGAATGCGCCTGATTGGAAATTCTACCAGCCGACTGAAAACCTGGAACCTTTTCCCTCACTGGAATTAAGAATGAAATGGTACAATGAGACTGCTGCACCACTTTCCATCCGCGCCATTGAAAGTTGCATTGAAAATCAAATATCGAAAGATGAAATCACTCACCTCATCACGGTGAGCTGCACCGGGATGAGTGCGCCGGGGCTTGATCTCCGGATCATTGAAGACATGAATTTATCACGTTCGATTTTCAGAACGTCAATCAATTTCATGGGATGCTATGCTGCAATTCATGGATTGAAATTAGCGGATGCTCTTTGCAGCAATGATCAGAATGCAAAGGTGATGATCGTGTGCACGGAGCTTTGCACATTGCATTTCCAGCAGGAAAATACAATGGATAATATCGCTTCGAGCCTGCTATTCGGCGATGGATGTGCAGCTGTTCTTGTAGCAAACGATTCGAATAAAAGCGGTGGTTTGACAATAAAAAACTTCTATAGCGAAGTGGCGTTTAAGGGAAAAAAAGATATGAGTTGGGAACTTTCTTCTTCAGGTTTCTTAATGACACTTTCAGGGTACGTGCCCGAACTTATTGAACAGGACTTCAACAACCTGCTTGACAATGCCCTGAAAAATGCAGGCCTTAATAAAGATGAAATATCACATTGGTGCATACACCCCGGTGGGAAAAGAATTCTTTCATCCATTGAAAAAAGTATTGAAATTTTACCCGAACAACTCAAAGAGTCTTACAATGTGTTGAAACACTACGGCAACATGTCTTCTCCAACAATCATCTTTGTGTTGAAGGAAATAATGGATTCGATTGCTGCCGCAAAAGAAAAGAAGGCCATCATTTTCGGCGCCGCATTTGGTCCGGGACTTACCCTGGAAACATTTCTTTTATCCAATGATTGATCTTACAAATCGCTCAGACAGGAAAGAATATCTGGATGATCCCACGATACCGTTCAGCGATATTGTTGCCAATATGCGGGAACTCAATTTCATAAATAAATGGTTGGGTGGTCACTCAATTTCAATCGATGGATTTCAACAACTTTCTGGAAAAAATAAAGAGATATCAATTTGTGAGATCGGCTGCGGTGGTGGTGACAACCTAAAAGCGATCTATGATTTTTGCAGAAAAAGAAATATTCAGGCATCTTTAACAGGGATTGACATTAAACCTGAATGCATAGAACTCGCCAGGAAGAATTTCAGCGTTGAAGACGTAACATTTTTTACATCTGATTACAGGAAGATGAAATTTGATAAGAAACCCGATATTATTTTCTCTTCGCTTTTTTGTCACCACTTTAGCGATGGAGAGCTCGTTGATATGCTTCAATGGATGCAGGATAATTCGAACATTGGCTTCTTCATTAACGATCTTCACAGGCACAGAATAGCGTACTATTTTATAAAAATTGCAACCAGGCTTTTTTCACGATCTTACCTGGTAAAGAATGATGCTCCTCTTTCCGTTCTCAGGGGCTTTCAAAAAAAAGAATGGCAAAGGATTTTTGAAAAAGCACAGATTGAAAATTATAGGATTCAATGGAAATGGGCATTTCGATATCTGATCTTAATCCCGGGAGTGAATAAGAAACAGTGAATGTATTAGATCTCATTTCTTCCTGGCAAAAACATCTTTCGAAAAAAATTCTGCAATAGCTTGGAAAGTCCAAATTCAAATATAAATGCTAAAAAAAAGGAAGCCGCCTTTTTTGATGTCGCCATTGTTGGCGGTGGTCTGGCAGGCTTGTCGCTTTCCATTTTGTTGTCTCAGGCAGGATTCAAAACGATTCTTTTTGAAAAAGAAGAATATCCTTTTCACCGGGTGTGCGGCGAGTACATAAGTCTTGAGAGCTATAACTTTATAGAACGATTGGGCATGAATCTTTCCGATCCGCGGTTTCCGCTCATTACCAAGCTCATCGTTTCATCGCCAAATGGAAATTTTATTCAAAGTCCCCTGGAGCCCGGTGGGATAGGAATCAGCCGGTTCCACATAGATAATGAGCTAAAAAAAATTGCTGTTCAAAACGGAGTGTGTCTCAAAGAAAAAACTAAGGTGAACGATATTGTCTTCGTCAAAGACGACTTTAAAATCCTGTTTGATTCGGGCGAAGTACATTGTAAAGTTGCCGTAGGAAGCTTTGGCAAAAGAAGTAATCTCGACCTAAAATGGAACCGGAATTTTATCAGGCAAAAGCCTGGCAGGCTCAATAATTATATTGGAATAAAATATCACATCAAGACATCTTTCCCTTCGGACACGATAGCGCTGCACAATTTCAAGAATGGATATTGCGGACTTTCCAAAGTGGAAAATGAAAATTACTGTCTATGCTATCTTACAACAGCCCGGAATCTTAATGAGAATAAAAATTCTATTTCAGCACTCGAAAAAAATGTGCTATCGAAAAATCCATTTCTAAAAAAGATTTTTTCAGAGGCAGAGTTTGTTTTTAAAGATCCGGTAGCAATTTCACAAATAAGTTTTGATAAAAAAACCCTTGTTGAAAATCATGTGCTGCTGACGGGTGATGCCGCAGGAATGATTACTCCGCTTTGTGGTAACGGAATGAGTATCGCGTTGCATTCCTCAAAAATTGCTTTTGAGATCATCAGCGAATTTTTGCAACATCGCGTTTCAAGACATAAAATGGAATTACAGTATTCCGAATTGTGGATGCGACAGTTCAGCAGGCGCATGAATAACGGACGCCTTTTACAAAAGTTCTTCGGCAAAGAAGTCATGACGAATAATTTTATTGGTGGCATCAAGCACTTTCCTTTCCTAATCAAGAAACTGATAAAGGCAACTCATGGAAATGAATTTTAATAAATTTGTATCGTGACTTAGCCCAATGACTTCGCATTTCAAAAAATTTGCTATAGTCTCCGATGAATGCAAATAATTTAAACACCATCCCAAAAAAAT
>JBBSPT010000272.1:0-4459 GCA_038258515.1 Chitinophagales bacterium
AACTAAGTTCTCCCTTTGATATTGCGGGACCATTGACTGAAGCATTGTTGATGGCTAACCTTGCAATCCGGGGAAATGATATTCGTGTGCCACGCCCCTCTGGTAAAGGCTTTGACTTTCCGGGCAGGTATATTGAATTGATATGGGATAACAAAGATATGAAGGTGACAAATTTTGATGCCGTAAATCAATTTGTAAAACGCAATTACAGGGATGGTTATAGCCTGAACGCTTAATTTAAAAACATTAATACTAAATTTTATGAACAGAAGAGAAGCAGTGCAGCACATTTCGCTCTTATTAGGCGGTACCATCGTTGGTTCTACCTTCTTCCTCAATGGATGTAAAACAGAAACAAAGTCTGGCAATGAATTCAGTAATGAAGATGTAGCATTTCTCGATGAAGTATCAGATACCATTTTACCGCCCACAAAAACCCCCGGCGCAAAAGCTGCAGGAGTAGGTCAGTTCATGACGGTGATGGTAAACGATTGTTATGAACCCGAAAATCAAAAGATTTTTCATGAGGGAATCAATAAACTGAATGATGCGGCCGATAAAAAATATAACAGTGTGTTTGTAAAATTAAGCCCGGAACAAAGGCATGAATTTTTAGTGGAACTGGATAAAGAGCAAAATGACTACATGAAAAATAAAAAGTCAGAGGATCCTTCTCACTACTTCCGCATGATGAAGGAACTTACCCTTTTGGGCTACTTCACTTCGGAAATTGGATGCACACAGGCTATGCGCTACATCGAAACTCCTGGTCGTTATGATGGATGCGTTCCATATGCCAAAGGAGACAAAGCCTGGGCCTGATAAGAAATATTGGTTGAATTTGTTTTCCCGGATTGGATTTTTTCGGCGAAAGAAAGTCAAAGAAAAGAGCAATGCATGTATTCCTGATTAAGAAATACTTCGCATTGCTCTTTTGTTATTTTTGCAAATTGGTTTAGTTACTAACGGGCGAAGGAGGCTCCTGATTCGCCCTCTTTTTTCTCGCCGTTATGTCTCGCCGCTGGCGGATCGCTTTGTCCAGGGTGACTTATGTCCAGCGTGTTGATTGTATCGGGAATGTTGCCATTTACATTTTGAATTCCGACAGGGTTTTCGGCTTCAACTTCTACTTTATTCTCTTTATCCTTGTAATGCATATCGTTATCTGATGTGCAGCTTGCAAAAAACAGACTTACTGCCATCAAAAAAAGTGATCCTTTCATTTTCATTTTTTTTAAATGTTATGATTTTAGATTATGATCGTTTGGATTTATTACCCAAATACAATTCCAATTTTTTTTCAAAGACAAAGACGTTCACCCGACGAGGTCATTTAGCATTCGCTCTTTTTTGCAGTTCTTCAACAGGCATATAAATCAACCTTCCTACCGGTGTATTTCCTTTGTAAGTAATCACTTTCAGCATCACACTTTCTTTAGGAATAATTATTGGCTCCGTATATTTTTCTGAGAAGCGATCGGGGAATGTGTTGTCTGCTGTGTAATAAATATCCAATCCTTTTGGCTCCGTACTTAATTCCACTATCAGTTGGTCATCTCCTTTTTTACGAACCTCGAAAATAGGATCGTAAACGCTCGGCGAATATTTCACTTCGGCTGCATCAAATCGTGGAAATTGCTTTTCAACTCTCGTGAAAAAATTATCCCAGTCTCTTTTGTTTTTTGGAGACCATAATGCTTCAGCAATAGCCATGCCACGCGGCCATGTCATGTATTCGGCATGACGAAACGTGTACAGTTGTTCAGACCAAAGATTTGCCTGTCCACCCTTTATGTACTTGCTATCTACACCTTCCGGGAGTGGTTCAAATTCATAAGCTTTCTTTAATCTGAGGGTTGCATAAATCCGTGGTTCAACTATTGGATCTCCCTGCATATAGTCAATGTAGGCAAAATCGGTTGGCGTCATCACCACATCATGTTTCATCTTTGCTGCTTCTATTCCGCCCTTCATTCCGCGCCAGCTCATAACCGCTGCGCTTGGGGCAAGACCACCCTCCAGTATTTCATCCCAACCCATAAATTTTTTTCCTTTGGACTCCACAATTTTCTCCACTCTTTTTTCAAAATAGCTTTGAACTTCTTCCATATTTTTCAGGCCTTCTTTTTTCATCAATGCTTTTACAGCATCACTTTTTTCCCAGAAAGTCTTGAACGTTTCATCACCTCCCATGTGAATATATTCAAACGGAAATAGCTGCGCAACTTCAGTTATTACTTTGTCAAGGAACTCGTACACATTTTCATTTGCCGGGCAGAGATTATCATCAATGAGCGCTGTGTGTGTTGACCAGTCCTTAATACTCTCTCCTGAACTCACGACAGGTTTTGGTCCCTGCCCTGCAGAGCATGCCAGCTCTGGGTACGCAGCAATGGCTGCAAGGCTATGACCAGGCACATCGATCTCAGGTAAAATATCTACAAACCTGTCTTTTGCATACCGCACAATTTCTTTAATATCATCCTGCGTATAGAAGCCACCGTAAGTGCGGGGCTCGTCGGCAGCGGGCGGCTGAAAGGTTCCGAAATAGCCAACGCGTTTCACATTCCACGCGCCAACCTCAGTCAGCTTCGGCAACGATTTTATTTCAATTCTCCAGCCTTCATCATCCGTAAGGTGCAAATGAAGCAGGTTGAATTTATACTTCACCATTTCATCAATGTATCTTTTCACTTCTTCTTTTGTAAAAAAGTGACGGGCAACATCAAACATAATTCCCCGCCAACCAAATCGCGGATAATCTGTAATGCTACAAGCCGGAACTTTCCAGGTTGCATTTTTTACTACTTTTTTTGATTCAATGTCAGCAGGCATTAATTGAAATAAAGTCTGAATCCCATAGAACAATCCGGCAGGCATATTTGCGCTGATTGTAATTCCGGATGGAGTTACTGTTAACTTATATCCTTCTTTTCCCAATGAAGCATTTTGTATCAAGGCCAGGCTGATGCTATTACTTCCCTTTGCCGAAGTTTTTATTACAGGAATAGAATAGCCGGTTGTCTTCAATTTATCAGCTAAAAATTTACCAACCCTGTTCGCCCCTTCGTCAGAAGACAATACATGAATGGATGTTTTGCCATCCACTAAGAAGTTTCCGGTGCTTTCCTGAACCGAGACCGGAATGGGTAACAATCGTGAAGTGATCGGGTTCTCTGCGGCAAATGTGGCGATACTGATCAGTATAGCGAACGATAAAAAAATACATTTCTTCATTCTGAACTTTTTAGAATATTATTTTGATTGATATTTTTTCAAAAGGTTTTGCGATGCACAAAATTCTCCGATTCGTATCGTTAAAATTAAATGCATTAAAGAAATCCAGGAGAAACATATAGAAATTGATGTATAAAGCGGCCGCAAATTTTTTTTATGTAACTCAAATTTAGAGAATTCACCTGAGTGAGGGTTATAGTGAAAATGATATTCCAGTTATAAGAAATGAAAAGATTGCCGCAGCGCTGCGACATAGCATTGATGAAAATTTATTAAGATTTCAAATCTGGTAAATCTTTTTCTTCCGATAAATCCAGAAATTAAATTTCATCAAATGATCAGCATGGCATCTCCGTAGCTGAAGAATCGATATTTATCTTTTATTGCTTTTTTATATGCGTCCATGATCAGGTCGTACCCCGCAAATGCACAGGTCATTATCAGTAAGCTTGTTTTCGGCAAATGAAAATTAGTTACTAACGAATCCGCGATGTTGAATGTGTACGGAGGATGAATGAAATGATTCGTCCAACCTTCTGCGGGCTTCAACAATCTTTGCGCTGTGAAAGAAGTTTCCAGGGCACGCATCGTTGTAGTTCCCACGGAACAGATTCTTCTGCCGGACTCTTTCGCTTTGTTGACAATCTTGCAGGCTTCTTCCTCTATTCTATAATATTCAGCATCCATCTTGTGTTTGCTAAGATCTTCCACTTCAATGGGGCGAAAGGTTCCGAGACCGGTATGCAACGTCACTTCTGCAAACCGGATTCCTTTTATTTCAAGTCTCTTGATGAGTTCCTGGCTGAAATGCAGGCCCGCCGTAGGCGCTGCTACTGCTCCTTCATGTTTTGCATATACCGTTTGAAATCGCTCTTTATCATCTTCGTCAGGCTTACGTTTGATGTATTTTGGCAGTGGAGTTTCTCCCATTTGGTGCAGCATTTTCCTGAACTCATCTTCCGGGCCTTCCCATAAAAAACGAATCGTTCTTCCGCGGCTTGTTGTATTGTCTATCACCTCGGCTACCAGCTCATCACTTTCACCGAAATACAATTTATTTCCAACCCGGATCTTTCTTGCCGGATCCACTATGACATCCCAAAGACGGTTTGCCTTGTGTAATTCTCTAAGTAAGAAAACTTCGATTTTTGCACCGGTCTTTTCTTTACGACCATACATCCGTGCCGGAAACACTTTTGTATTGTTTACGACGAACACATCT
>JBBSPT010000273.1:0-4454 GCA_038258515.1 Chitinophagales bacterium
TGCAGCAAGATTGAAAAACAATAAAGCGCCCCCTGCCCTTTCGTCTTCGGTGACCGTGGGATCATAATACCGCTCATCGTCGAATTTTACAGGGCCGGTATAGACATCCGTTTTATCACTTGGGAAATGATCATTCCAGGAGGTAACTAACTCTCCAACATTTAAATCAGAAGCCATCATCAACAACGGGACTGTTTCTATTTTCCTGTGGATGTGTGTATCACCGGCATAGAAATTTCGCTTTTTTAAATCGACTAATTTCTGCAGCCGCCATTCGCATTTTATTTTCTTTTTATCTATGTCGAGAACACCGGTAACCATGCCGTAAGCCGGGCCCCTGCTCACCTTGTACTCATATTTTCCATACGGGAGAGCTATATTAAATTTTCCATCGCAGGCAAATTCTTCAAACACTTTCCCATTGAAATCTTTCCATTTATAAAGCGAGTCGGGGTACCAGTAAATTCCATTTTCATCTTTAAGCTGGATATTGCAAGGCAACTCGAGATTATTCTCGAGGATCGTTACTTTAAGTCTGCCGGTATTCTTCGCACTTTGGGCAGGAAGAATCTGCAGGAAAAAAAATGTCAGAAATACCAGGAGCAATATTTTTCTCAAAACAACATTGAAGTTCATCTATCTCTATTTAGGTTTTATTTAATGCGACAAATTTTTCTTGCGGAAGTCGGTTTTACAATCCAATGTTCATATTCTTGTAATAATCATCTGCACAGATGCAATCAAGGCGAGTGAAGATAAAAGATAAATCCATATTCTCCCCGGACGCTTAAAAACTGAAATAAACAAATAGCTCAATAACAATATTATTGTCACAACCACTATTTGCCCTGCTTCAAGTCCCGCGTTAAAGCTTATTAGTGGAATTGCAATATTATCTCCTTTCGGCATCATAAAACGCACACTGTTAGCAAAGCCCATTCCATGTATCAATCCAAAAAAAAGCGCAAAAAAATAATTAAGTTGTATTTTCTTTTGATCTAAATTTTTTTGAAATAAATTAAATAAGGCAGTGATTATGATGGTGACTGGAATCAATATTTCTACCAGTTTGTTGTTAATTCGGATGACATCATAAACACTTAAAACGAGTGTAAGCGAATGCCCGATTGTAAACGCGGTCACGAGTATCAAAAGCCTTTTCCAATCTTTAATAACGTATATGGCAGATAAAGCGGTGATGAATAAAATATGATCCAGTGCATCGGGGCTGATGATATGATGCCATCCAATGCTAAAAAAAAATACTACGTCATCCATAAAGTTATTCGCGACAATTTTAAATAATACAATTTTGCTCTTTCAAATGAAATTTATTTAATGCCATTATTCTATTCAATATTATTATACTTCAGCTATCTGTCCCAGCCATGCACTTTTCCTGGATGGACCGCCTGGAAAAACGCGACGACTCATCGCGCTGCTCATCCCTTTTTTGTAAGTGTTACTGAAATTGAAGAAAATACAAAAGAAAAAATGCTAAAAGTTACCTGCAGGATTTTTACGGATAATTTTGAAGCAGAGCTTAAGAAGAAAAACGGATCGGGACTCAACCTTCAGAGCGACGCGGGAAAAGCTAAAGTCGAAAAGTTGTTGGAAGAATATATCAAAGAACATTTGCAAATCTATGTTGACAACAAGCCGTTTTCCCTTGACTACATCGGCTTTGAAATTGATGGAGAAGCCTTTGTTTGTTACTTCGAAATAAAAAATGCCTCGGTTTTAAAAACTGTCACTGTCGTAAACAATCTCCTTTTTGATCTCAGCAGTGAGCAAATGAATATTGTTTATGTAGTCGTGCACGGCGTACGCAAAAGTGCAAAACTTTCCAATCCCGAATCCACAATTTCATTTAATTTTTAAATCTTTAATATTGTCATCTTAGCAAAAATTATAACAATTTTCGCAAGCTATCTGCTTCCCCGAAGTAACGGCAGACAATTTTTTCCATTTTTATCAAACTAAAAAACAGTGATGTCTGCATCTTCAAAGTGAATTGCGTGGATCGCCAGGAATATTTCATTACACATTCGGTTAAATATACCATACGGAGACATCGCTGGATTTTTAATTTTAGAAGATTCCTATTCAAACAGATTCCCTTGTCTAAATAAATTATTTTCGTCTTTCATTCAT
Organism: Chitinophagales bacterium; assembly: GCA_038258515.1. Taxonomy (GTDB): domain Bacteria; phylum Bacteroidota; class Bacteroidia; order Chitinophagales; family Chitinophagaceae; genus Ginsengibacter. The sequence continues at coordinate 2,155 of JBBSPT010000273.1, forward strand.
TTCTAACTTTCACATAGTATTCTCTTGGGCAATCACATCGAAACAATCAATGCATCTTTATTGTATCCCTCCCAATGTTACCTGGGCGAGGGGCCGGTCTGGAACAGGGAGAGAAAAAGCTGCTTTTGGGTTGACATAGAAAATGGCATTTTGTTTCAATATCATTGGGAAAATAAAAGTATTAAATCATGGAAGTTCCATCACAAGTTATCCTTCGTAGCGCCCGCCCGTGACGGTGGTCTAATCCTGGCTCTTGACCGGAGTATACAACGGTTTTTTTTAGAAACAGAGAAGCTTGAGTTGATCACCGTTGTTGATGATGGATTGATCGGTAACAGGTGCAATGATGGCGCGTGTGATAGCCGGGGAAGATTATGGATTGGAACTATGAGCATGAAGTTTACGAACAATGCAGGGACACTATTTTGCATAAATCATCAACATCAGATATCAAAAAAAATAGAATCCGTTTCCATTTCCAACGGTCTTGCATGGTCATCAGACAATCGCAGATTATTCTACATTGATACTCCTACGCGATTGGTGCAGTCTTACTTGTTTGATGAAGAAACCGGTGAAATAACTTTTGAAAAAAATGTAATTTCCATCCCGGAAGAGACCGGCATGCCGGATGGGATGACCATCGATGAAGAAGGCATGTTATGGATAGCGCACTGGGGTGGCTTTGGCGTGTACCGCTGGAACCCGGTGAATGGGAAAGTGATCGGCAAAGTCGAATTGCCCGTCCCGCTTGCATCTTCCTGCGCCTTTGCAGGTGAGGCTCTGGATCATCTGATTATCACCACTGCCCGCGAGAATATGAGCGAAGAAGAACTAATGGAGTATCCTGGAAGTGGAGATATATTTGTCGCTAAAATGAATGTCAGGGGAGTTGCACAAAACATCTGCAGTATCTAAAAAAATTAGAGAAAAATAAATAAGAGAAAATATTGACATGCAAACAATCAAAACGAATTCGTTTAATATGAAAAATATTTTACTTCTTCTAGGAATACTCATTCTAAGTGCCGATGCTAAAGCTGATGTGCGGCTTCCAAAAATTTTTGGAAATGATATGGTGCTACAGCGCGACAAGCAAATCACTATTTGGGGTTGGGCAGACGCCGGAGAAAAAATTATAATTCAATTCAAAGAGCAATTGCAAAAAACGAAGGCGGGGAAAGATGGAACATGGAAAGTTATACTGCATGCTGAACCAGCGGGAGGCCCGTTCCAACTTTCAGCGATAGGGAAAAATGAAATCGTTTTAAAAAATATATTGGTGGGCGAAGTTTGGATTTGCTCGGGCCAATCGAACATGGAGATGACGGTAGCAAGCAGTAAAAATGCAGAGCAGGAAATACGTGAAGGAAACTTTCCTGACATTAGACAGTTCAAAGTTCCCGATGTAATCTCGCCTACACCCGTTGACGATCTGCCTGGTGGACAATGGGAAAGCGCAAGCCCAGCCACGGTAGGGCATTTCACGGCAGCAGGGTATTTTTTCGCCAGGAAAATTTATCAGGAATTAAAAATTCCAATCGGCATTATCAATTCTTCATGGGGTGGAACCATTGTTGAAACATGGATAAGCAGGGAAGCGCTCGAAGGCAGTAACGAATTCAAAAATATCTTTGAAAAAAAATCATTTAGTGACATTGAGTTGCGAAATGAAAACGAATACCAGGCTCTTAAAAAGGAAATAGAATTAAGCCAGGGACCAATAGACGGTGGGCTTTCTGCAGATGATTTCAAATCCCAAAACGGTGATTACAGCGGATGGAAAAAAATGATGGTACCGGCGAATTTCAATGACAATGGACTTGGGAAATTTGATGGAGCTATCTGGTTCAGAAAAACAATTCGACTCGACAAAGAAGATCTAACAAAGCCGGCGCTGCTCAATCTGTCCAGGATAGATGACGAAGATGAAACTTATGTAAACGGGCAGTTGGTGGGCGCCACAAAAAGTTATGATATTGAGAGAGAGTATAAGATTGCCCCGGGGATTTTAAAAGAAGGAGACAATGTAATCGCAATTCGAATAACCGACGGAAGTGGTAACGGAGGCTTTTTTGGACAGCCGTATCAAATTAATCTGGTATGCAGTGGTAAGACGCTGCCACTTTCCGGAGAATGGAATTATAAAATTGAACGCCTGAAAAAAAATCCGGTCGGTCCGAATAGTTATCCATCGCTTCTTTTTAATTCTATGATCAATCCTCTAATACCCTTTGGTATAAAAGGAGCGCTTTGGTACCAGGGAGAATCCAATGTTCCGCGGGCCTCGCAATATCAAA
>JBBSPT010000274.1:0-4432 GCA_038258515.1 Chitinophagales bacterium
TGTGAAAAATCGGGCTGGCAAGATCCATTTTAATATCAAAGTCAAGCCAAAAATCTATATCGATGTTGGCATCATTCTGAAGCGAGAGTTCGAGCAAACTCTGGTTGTTCATCACATCCTGGTTTTTTTCATCCACATCCGCAAAATGGTTTCCCGAATCAGCGGGACGTGTTGTACGCCAGATGATATCGGCGACGTCAGCCAATGGGACAAAGTCTTTGGTGTACTTACCACCAACGGTATTCGAGTTTATTAAATCGGTATCGATATAGCCAATATTTTTTTGATTTGCTTTCAGCAGCCTTGATAGTTTGCGACTTGAGACTAGCTCGCATGCCTTTGCACCAATTTTAAAATGACCAGTCTTCCCCCAGGTATTCACGAGGTCGAGATTCCAATTGCGAACCAGTTCTACATTCAGCAAATTGCATACAGAACTCAGGCAAGTTGCAAGCACATAAGGTTGCCTCTTGTTTTTGCCCTCATCTGCAAATTCATGTGTTCCCCACAGCACACCGAGAGGGTAGTATTTCGTTTCGGATGTTTCGCCAGGCTTTGCTTCGTCTTTAAATTCCAGGAGTACAAGACTGCCGGAATCTCCATGACTCACTGATAAAACATCTTCAACTTTATTTTCTTTAGAAGAAATATACTGAGTTTCCGGGCCGATTAAAAAGTCACAGATATATTCGAATCCACCGACAGATTTATACCGATAAAATAGTGCATGTATTTCTCCCCTGAATTTTTTCCCGGAGACGCCTCCAAACCCCACTACTTTTTGACTGATCAATTGGAGTGAAATATTATTTGTATCAAGATCAATCATCCTTTCGAGTTGCCCGATTCCAAACACTTCTGTCTTCCATTGATTTAAATCATTCACTTCTACAAGACCTATATCCATGTTCAGGTAAACCGAATTTCCTTTCAGCGTCGTATAAATATCTTCAAACGGAATTCTACCCAGTTGCAGGTCGGAGGCTTTGCCAACGACAATTTCTTTTCCATTTAATATCGTTTTGACGGGCGTTCCTTTTTTGCCAACTACATGTTTATTTGTTAGCGCATAGGTAAGATGTCCATCAGTAACGAGGCACCCGAACGAAGCCACTCTTTTTTCTTTTTGCACCTCTGTCATCAAAGGAAAGCCACCGCTTATTACGTTCCTCGGAAAATTAATCTTTGAAAAATCAACTTCCTCGTTTGTTTCATCAATCTTTTCGGCTTTGATGATGCACACAGGAACTGCCTTACCATCAGGCAGGTAAAGCGACTTCGGTAAAATTTCAGAACCATCTTTTTCCAGGAGGTCTTTTTCCGCTTCCCATTTTTCGACAAACACGAGAATCGCAGGCCATGAATAAGGCCTTACCTCAGAATTAGCGAGTGTTCTCTCAATATGCTTATTCCGGGAGTTATCCGGGTTTATGTTTCCTTGTGCCGGCCATTTATCCACTTTTCTTATCCGGTAATAACCAACGGCTGTAGCCACCACATTTTTCTTGTTCATAAGATGCAAGTGGTACAGATCTCTTGCTGCTAACAGGTCTTGCAAAGAGATAGCGGTAAAATCATAACTTTTGAATGGGAAGGACATGATGATTTTTTTTTGTTAGAAAGTAAGAAGGTGACGATAACAATGCGAAGTGAATCAAAGGCAAGACTTCAAAAATAACAAAATAGATAGCAATCAGGTAACAGATTATTTGCAATAATTATTGCAACGAAATTTCTAATTGATTCAATCTCAAAGAATAGAGTAGTCCATGTTTCCGGGGTCATGTTAGTCGATCCTGCTTCACAAATATCTATAACAGTTTTTGGCATCGTTTTCGCCTAACTGGCAAAACACAAACTATCTAAAAGCCTCATTAAAAAATCATCAGTTATGAAAACCCTCAAATTAAAAACACTGTTAACCGGAGCAGCCTTATGCATGCTTTCCGCGAGTTTTGCACAAGACACCACTCACATGCCGGCACCCGACACGACTACGACTCCATCAACGGACACGACGCCTAAAACAGATACAACCAGTTTTGTATCTCCGTCCAATGGCGTCAACTCATCTACCGGCGTGAATGTCGTTTCCTCAGAAACGGCACTGATTGGCGGCGTGGCCAACGAGGCGAAAGTGGAAGAGAAAGTGGAAAAAGTTTCAGGCAAATAAATAGAAACTTCCGGCAAAAAATTCTGAACATGAGATCCGCAATATGACTTGCGGATCTTTTATGTTTTACGGCAGATCTGGATTCGATATTAAACGATCTATTCTTTGCGCTGCGTTTTTCCGGCCTCATTTCTTGTAAGGTAAAAACCTCTTGCGATCAGCATGCAGAAAAGGATATAGGCTATGTTGTGAACTGTCCAGCTTTTATCGGCCAGATTTGGATCAGTATTCATCAATGAATCGTAAAACAGGAAGATGAAAAAGTTGATTACGATGAAAATTGAAAGACCTGTTACGATGTAAATTTCATCTCCATAATTTAACTCCTGGCTGTCACTTTTCAATTTTGAAATATAGTATAAGAGGCAATAGCCGAGTAACAAAAAAGCCTCGACAGTAAAAAGCCTGGAGCGTATCTGGGACCCGTCAAATATATTTTCAGAAAACGCGAGATCGGGAATTAAAAACGCGAAGTAGATAATAGGTATCAGTTTACGCAGTCTTGTAAAATATTGCTGTTTGATGACAAGAAAAAAATAACCGAAACAAATGAAGCGCAGGATTGAATGAACGTTGTAAAAAACCAGGTTATTTTTCCACGGAAGATGGAACGGAAGGCGGTTGCTGTTAGTTATCAAACCTGATAAAACATTAAGCACAAATGCAATGAAAAGGTAGGTAACAACAGGCTTTTGCCAGCTCTTCAGTCCGGAAACCGGGAAGATAAATAGGAGAGGTATTACCAGCGCCCACACTTCGGAAAGATCCACAACGTTATATAGTAGCTGCACCAATCAAGTTTAATTTACAGTTAAGGAGTGGGCCGTGCGGCACAGTTTGATGCCGGGGGGCAGGGGCGTGCAGATGTCCTCACATTTCCCAGGCCAGATTCCATAATAACAGAAACAAAAATGTCATAGTAAATGTAATCGTATTCTGAGTCCCGTCGCGGCTGAAAAAGAAGGTAATCAAAGTTCCTGATTCGTGTGCCGTTCGGAGACAACAGGCTCAACAGGCTATCTCTTTCCACGGTCATATTTCCCAGGATTGATTTTCCTTTAAAACTCGCTGCTTTTTTGTCGCCAACGGGTGTCAATTCATTAGCGCTGCCAATATAACCTCCTGATGCATCTCTTGCATAAGACAGGAGAATAAACGGCTTTCGGAAATTTTTCGCGTCAGGTGATTCAAATTGGATTGTCAGGTATTTCATTTGCGTACTATCCAACAGTCTATTGATTTCCGCAGAGGGGTATTTAACGATCGCAAATTTAAGTGCCGGATGGCAGCCGGCTAAGATTGAAAAGAATAAAAGCAGAATTATATTTTTTCCTTTCAGCAAACGTGAATGTTGAGAATCATTGGAAGGGTAATGCATGTGAAGTTTTTTATTTCATTTCAAAAAAGTAACATCAGTTGCCGGGAGTCAGCACAGGGTATTTTGTGTCTTCATTCTCTATTCAGTTGGATGTGCCGGACAATTTGGAGCAGGAGGACAAGGCCTTGCCCGACCTTCTTTCGACAGGAATGCCGGATCGATACCCTCAACTGTTACTAGGTAATAAAGGTAGCCGCCTTTCGGATCAATAGCCGGGGAGAAAAGCAGGAAATCAAATTTCTGGATTTCCTTATTTGTGATGCTGTCTTTAAGCAAAGTTTTGATATCATCCCGGGAAAAAACGAGATTGCCCAGGATCGTTTTTCCTTCGAATGTTCTGCTACTGGCAGTATCAACGCTTTGCAAATTGTAGACCGGCACATTTAAAAAGCCGCCTGTCGCATTTCTTGCATAGGATAAGAGCGTGAGGGGAGTGGAAGTCTTTCCATTAGCCGACAAATAATGCAGGGTAAGATAGTTCATCGAATCAGGATTATTTAACAACGCGATAATGTCTGCTGCGTTATATTTTACAGCTGCTAGCTTTATTTTAGACTGGCAACCGATGCAGGCTATGGCAAGTGTAATGGCGATAATGTAAATATTCCGGTAGAAAAATTTTATCCCCGGGACATGAAATTTGGACTGTTGCATACAATAAGAATTGATTGATGATAGAATCGGGACCGTTATTGAAAACTGAGTGTGAAGCAAGGTCGATTCCTGCAGATGCTAAGAGGGAAAAATTTGTTTAAGCGGGGAACGGGACAACAAATTAAGAAAATAATTTCTAAGCTCAATTTATTAAAAAACCGGTGACCGGCCTACGCAGTTTTCGGTGTGGCCTTTGAGATTGAAAATGCCCTGGCAATAAACAAACA
>JBBSPT010000275.1:0-4431 GCA_038258515.1 Chitinophagales bacterium
GAATGTGCCGAGCCGGTGACCGGATCTACATTCACACCAAACGTAGGAGCAAAAAATCGGGATACAAAATCCACCTCATCACCAACTGCTGAAATAAGTATCTTATAACACGTATTTTCAATCAAGGCAAAATCTGGATTACAGTTCCTTACTGATTCTTCATTAGGCAGAATTGCCAGGAGATCCCTGTTTTTAAATAGCCCTGTAATATTTGCACCTCCAAGAGCATTCTTAAGCTGAAGAGGAGGATCATTGAAAACTTCAGGCTCCCATGACGGGAAATCCATCGCCAACATGTCATTCGTTTTAGTGATTCTAAGCAAACCACTTTGCGAATTGAACGTGATAACAGGTTTTTCAAACTTTAATAGCTCGTACAGTAGGAATGCGGAAGCAAGAGTCGCATGTCCGCATAAATCAATCTCGGTAGAGGGCGTGAACCAGCGGATTTCAAAGTCAGCTTCTCCTCCATTGGCTGCGGGGGTAAAAAAAACAGTTTCGCTGAGATTGTTTTCGAGCGCAATGTTCTGCATTAAATTATCATCAAGCCATTTCTCCAATGGGATCACAGCCGCCGGATTGCCACCAAACAGCCGGTCCGTAAAAGCATCAATCTGGTATAAGGTTAAATTCATCTATTAAAATGTGAGAAGAAGTTATTCAACTGAAGGGAGTTTACCAACAGCATTAAACGAGATGATTCCGGCAATTATTCAGCCATCATTTCCCGGACTGCTATTCTGATATCTTCATTATTTGGTTTACTAAAATAATCACCATCACTTCCGTAAGCTGCACGATGGGCCTTAGCTGTCAGCGTACGTGGCGTTGCATCCAGCCAGCGATAGCCGCCCTGCACTTCCATTACGTGATTGAACATATAGGCGCATGCACCTCCCGGAACATCTTCATCAATAAAAATAATCCGGCTTGTTTTTTTGAGAGATTCTAAAATAACATGGTTCAAATCAAAAGGCAGCAACGTTTGCACGTCGATCACTTCGCAGTCTATTCCCAATTTTTCCAATTCAAGAGCAGCCTCCTGAACGATTCTCAATGTGGCCCCATAGGAAACCATCGTGATGTCATTTCCTTCTTTAATTATTTCAGGTACGCCTAAAGGCACCGTGTATTCTGTAAGATTGGAAGGCAACTTTTCTTTTAACCGATACCCGTTTAGACATTCGATCATGATCGCGGGGTCATTGCTTCTCAGCAATGTATTATACATTCCTACGGCCTGAACCATATTTCGCGGTACACATACATACATCCCCCGCAAAGCATTGATTATCATTCCAAGCGGAGAACCGCTATGCCAGATGCCTTCAAGCCGATGTCCTCTTGTACGAACAATCAAGGGAACACTTTGTTTGCCAACCGTGCGATAGTGTGACGTGCATACATCGTCACTTAATGGTTGCAATCCATACAATAAGTAATCGAGATACTGTATTTCAGCAATTGGCCGTAGCCCACGCAGAGCAAGACCAATCCCCTGCCCCATGATGGAGAGTTCACGAATTCCTGTGTCAAAGATTCTTGCTTCTCCATATTTTAATTGCAGACCGCTGAATCCCTGGTTTACATCACCGATTTGACCTACATCTTCGCCGAAAGCGACAATCTTGTCGTTAACTGAAAACAATTCATCAAAATACCTATTGAGAATTTCATAGCCATTTATCTTTTCCGCATTTTCTTCATATTGAACTTCCACCTGGGAAATCTTGAGAGCCGACTTTGGACCCTCATTGTACAAACAGGTATCAAATATTTCCTCAAACTCATTTTTTAATTTCTTGTAGTAATCTTCGAGCTCTGCCTTTGCCTGGACGGATTTTGAGATATCGATCGCGTCCCTGATTGCTTTCATAATATCGCGTCTCATTGGTTCGTCGAGACGCTTCAGCGCATTCAAAATTTTAGGAATACCTTTCTCGCTGTACACGGAGATTACATTTTCAAATACGCTTACAGCATTATTAACATCCTCCCGTCTTTGCGCTAAAAATTTGGCCCACGCCCGTTTCCGGCTCTGCTTCACAAATTCCTTTGCCTCCAATTCGATGGAATCTAATTCGTGCTCTTCGGCTAACGCATTTGAGATAATCCATTCCCGCATTTGCTTTTTACAATCCCATTTCTTTTCCCATTCAAGTCTTTCAGGATCCTTATAGCGTTCATGGCTGCCCGAAGTAGAATGGCCTTGCGGCTGGGTAATCTCTTCAACATGAAACAGGGCCGGAGTGTGAGTTTCCCTCACATTCCTCAAGGCTTCATCCAGCACTTCGCACATGCCGGAATAATCCCATCCTTTTAATTTATAAATATTGATGCCATTGGTTCCTTCCTCTATTTGCAATCCGGCAAGCGCGTCCGAAATGGATGACTTTGTAGTCTGGAATTCTTTAGGAACAGAAATACCGTAGCCATCGTCCCAAACAAAAACCGCGAGAGGTATCTGGAGTACACCGGCTGCATTCATTGCTTCCCAAAAATGTCCCTCTGAAGTAGAAGCATCTCCAATCGTGCAAAAACAAATCTCATTCCCGTTATTGCTCAGGTCAGTCATGTCCTGCAGAGCTTCCGAATCGCGGAAAAGCTTCGAAGCTAAAGCCAATCCTAGGGCACGTGGCATTTGTCCGGCAGTCGGGGCGATGTCCGCTGAAATATTCATTAGCCTGGCAAGAGGCAGCCAATTGCCATCTTCATCAACGAATCGTGAAGCAAAATGTGCATTCATCTGGCGCCCGCCGCTGGAAGGTTCATTGTCTATATTGGTATCAGCATAGAGCTGCGAGTAGAATTGTTCAATTGTTGCCAGACCTTTTGAAAACATGAAGGTCTGATCCCGGTAATAGCCTGCGCGAAAGTCGCCAGGTTTAAAAAATTTTGCCATCGCCACCTGTGCCACTTCCTTGCCGGCGCCAAAAATTCCAAATTTAGCCTTACCCGTCAACACTTCCTTTCTCCCCAGCAAGCTTGCTTCCCGGCTTTCACATACTATCCGAAAATCCGTCAATACCGCCTCCGTAAAATTATCAAAGGATAATTTCTCAGCATGTAACAAATCAGATTCATTGGATATATGCATGGCACAAAAATATTGATTATGGACGATTGTTAAAAATGAAATAAGGTCTTCACAATTTGCAACCTTTTGGGCCGTTTTACTATCTTTGAAGTCCCGTTAAAACTCGTAAATGAAAATAATATTCACACTTTTTGCCTGCTGTGTTTTCACCTTCGGCGCTGGTGCTCAGGATAATGCTTCGGGTAATTCTATCAAAGGGATCCAGGGCAGTACGGAAAATATGCAACCGGCTACTGAATCATTAGTTTTAAATGAAACGGAGTTTGACTTCGGGAAGATTCCCCAGGGGAAGCCTGTGACTCACGTTTTTGAATTTAAAAATACCGGCTCAACTCCTTTTTCCCTTGATAATGTGCAAGCCAGTTGCGGATGTACAACTCCTAAATGGACCAAAGATGTTGTCGCACCAGGAGCCTCTTCTAAAATAATAGTTGGCTACAATGCACAAAGCGTAGGTACTTTTGCCAAACCAGTAACGATAACCTACAACGGAAATCAAACGAAACAAATCATAATAAAAGGTGAAGTTTGGAAAACTCCTGAAAATTCTGCTCCTGAAAATACAAAAATAAATTCTTTAAAAAACGAATAACAAATCAAAATTTTAACCACATCAAAACAGAAAAGCATTATGAAAAGAATACTATTAGCAGTCCTGGCATTTACTTGCACATCAGCTTTTGCACAAAAAAAAGCAGATGATATAGCAAAACTAGATGTGCAAACCTACGATTTAGGTAAAGTAAAGCAGGGAGTTCCCGCAACAGCAACTTTTGTTGTGACTAATATTGGCAATGAACCTTTATTAATTGAACAGGCAATGCCTACCTGCGGTTGTACCATTTCAGACTACACAAAATCTGAAATTGCCCCAGGTAAAACGGGTTATATTAAGGCCACATACAATGCGGCGAATCTTGGACATATTGATAAGACACTGACGGTAAAGTTTGCTGGAGCCGATGACATCAAATCGATCAAGCTGACTGGCGATGTTCTGGATTCAGCAGCCTTTGACAAGGCCATGGCTGACCAGGGTTCGAAAGCTAAACCGGCGGCAGTGTCGTCAAAGAAAGAGAAGAAGGCAGAAGCTTCTTCCAAATCTTAATCAAATCAATTTTTTAAATATAGCCTCGCAATTCGCGGGGCTTTTGTTTTTTGGACCACTGGAAGGACCGGAAGAAAGATGGCAAAATCAGATGGCTTTTATTTCTCCGATTAATTCCTGTAGCACTTTTTTGGCATCGCCAAACAGCATAGAAGTCTTTGAATGAAAGACAAGTTCGTTTTCGATGCCAGCATAACCCGGCTTCATGGATCTTTTGGTTACGATC